>JAUVPO010000072.1 GCA_030598625.1 Deferribacteres bacterium
AACAGACTTGCATTGATAAAGGCCTATACCAAGCCCTTTTTTCTTGGTTGTCTGAAATGGTCTAAAAAGACGTTTTTCAATAAATTCAGGGGACATCCCGCAGCCATTATCAGACACCTTTACAAAAGCCATACCATTTTCCTCACCAACGTTAATCCTTACTTCACCATGCTTATCCGTTACGTCAAAGGCATTCATAATGAGGTTAATAACAACCTTTGATATTTCTTCTTTATCAAATTCAGTTTGTACGGATCCGACTTCCTTATACGAAAGTCTTACGCCCCCGTTTAAATCCATTTCTTCTACGGCTGCTTTAACACATTCACCTAAATCAGAATATTCGATATCAAGATGCGGTTTTTTCGGGAGGTTTTTAAGCTTCTCTATAATATCCTTAATTTTTCCTGAAGTACTTGATACAGACCTTATGGCATCCCTTTGAAACTCGGGATTATCAATATGTTCTTCGGCATTCTGTGATATCATTGTAAGCATGGAAGCCGCGTTCTTCAGGTCATGTATAATAAAGGATGACAGCCTTCCCACTGCCTCCATCTCTTTTGCTTCCAGCAATTCCTCCGATAGCCTTGCGTTTAAAATGGCCGTTGTCGCCTGACTGGCGAGAGTCTTTAATAAATCATAATCCTCATAATTATACTCATTCCCGGCCAGTCCGTCCCTTAGAACTATGAAACCGATAAGTTCGTCTACCTTAATCAAAGGCACTATGAGACAAGCCATGGCGCTTTCTATAAACCCGGAGTTGCCCGCAACGATTTCCCTGCACTTAATATCATGTATGTTTAGTACCCACTTCCTGTTTTTTAGAAATTGCACAAGATCCCTGTTCGGTTGTGTCTTAACCATATCAATATACAATGCCTTGACACAGACATATTTCCCATTTTTCTTTTCTTTCAGCCATACCGCCGCGCCCCTCACGCCGACAGCGTCTTTAAAACCTTCTGTTATTGAACTTAACAGTTCTTCAAAAGAATGTTTCAGAGAAATAAGCTGCGAAAACTTCAGCCACTGCTCCCTGTAATCGTATTTCTGGCTGTAAAAATTCTTATTTATAAAGACCATTACCTTTCTTCTTAATTGCTCTGAAAGAATGACCGCAAGGATTAAAATCGCACCTGCAAATCCGAGGACCGTCGTAATATTTCTTCCCACCTCCGGACCGAAGTAGCGCATTCCTTCACCTAAAACACCAAGCCCCAGCAGATAAAACCCAATAATAAATATGCTGATTGATCTGTAAAAAATCTTCCTTGAGACCTCAACTTCAACATCCATCATTCTATGTCTTAATAAAGCAAATCCGATCATTAGAATTGAAATTAATGTTACCCCGGTTTTCACAGGCAAAAGGTTCATGTTTATCGAACGGTAAAGCATGGCATGGCTGTAATAAAAGATGTTTATCGCCAACACTCCCCCAACGCCGACCAGCGTATATTTAATGTTCCACCTGCTTATTCCTGAAGAAATTTTCAAAGTTGATTCAAGATATATGATCGAGACTATCGAATAAAGGAGAAGCAAAAGATTGAATATATAACCCGCATTGCCAAGAAAAAGGATTCTTTCAATATCGAATTCAGGAGAATAGAAAAAATCTTCCATTGGCACCATTACGGAATAAACAATAAATAAAGGGGACAGAAAAACCATAATCCTGGAGAATCTGCCGATGGAATCCCAATAGTTTGTTCTTGCAAAACTTATAGCAAATAAAAGCCATGAAGCAGCCATAAAAGACTCGCTTATAAAGACAACTCTCTTCCATTGAATTAACAATTCAGGCATAAACAGGCACATTGAATCGCCAAATATGGCAGATGCTGTTGAAAGCAGCCCTGTAAAGAATGCAACGTTCGAAAGATGTCGATGTCTCCTGAAAATGACGGCGAACGCTATCAGAAACGCTGTCAAGGCTGTGATTAAAGAAGCAGTTAGGATTATCATTTGTCCCTATTTT
Source organism: Deferribacteres bacterium (assembly GCA_030598625.1). Classification (GTDB taxonomy): domain Bacteria; phylum Nitrospirota; class Thermodesulfovibrionia; order UBA6902; family UBA6902; genus JAUVPO01. The sequence goes on from JAUVPO010000072.1 coordinate 1,988, forward strand.
ATATCAAAGGCAATGTATTTTAATAAAACTTCAATTTATTGATAGTACATTTGATGACCTTAATCTGTTTTTAAAAAACCATTATAATTTTACCAAGCAAAAGCAATGAAAATTCAATATGCCTGATAACAAGTGAATTGCATATTTATTCCTTTGACACTTAAGTTGTTATTTTATATAATCAAGCAGTAATTAAGTTTGAGGAAAATATTATGGATGATAAGCAAAAACATGATTTCATAAAAAAGACACAGCTCTTTTTTTCTTTAACAGATAATGAAACGGACCAAATTATAAATAAAATAGCTCTAAAGCAATTTAAAAAAAATGAGACAATCCTCCATGAAGAAGACACTAACGAGTTCATGTATTTAATTTTATCGGGAAAAGTGAAGGCTGTCCGGACAACAGAAGACGGGAAAGAAATAATTGTCGCAATACATCAATCAGGCAGTTTTTTTGGAGAAATGTCATTGATTGACGGTAAAACAACTCCTGCATCCGTAATAGCCAAAGAAGATTCTTCAATAGCCACGATTACTAAAAATGATTTCTTTTCAATAATATTTTCTCAACACAAGGTAACTAAAAACCTGTTGGAAATATTATGCTTACGACTTCGCAAGTGCCTGGATACAATACAATTGTTAAATTTCAATAACGCATCACAGAGAACAAAGATGTTATTTCTCATGCTTTCTGACGAATATGGAGAAAAAACATCTGAAGGTGTATTATTAAACATTAAACTCACCCATCAGGACATTTCAGACATGAGCGGCCTGACACGTGAAACGGTCACAAGGGTAATTGACAAATTACAGAAAAGCAAAGAGATAACCATCCTGAAAAACAGGCTTATTCGCTTAAGCCATGATTTCCTGCAAAAAGATTTAAAATCCGTTAGTTGATCACAGTTCGCCCTTTTTTGCATAACGTATTTATATTACAAATCCATGTCTAATTACCCTAAAAGGCTCTTTATATAGTAATCTTACAGATAAAAAAATAAAAAAGAATTGTTTTCTATACATACTCCAACAGTAAAGGAAGTATTTTTTTGATAAAATCCTCTTCGTAAGCCTCCACTTTTTTTACAGACCATTTATCAGTAACTGGCGCTGAAATCCTTAAAAGAGCTGTATTGCTTCTGTTATACAGCAATGAATTAAACATGTTAAGGAATCTCAAATAGTACTCATTCGAAATAATTTTTCCGTCAATAATATAACAGTAGTAAACGAGTTCTTTTTCATTGTCTCTCTCATTTAGAAATTCTTTCAAATTTACTGTCTTCGAACCCAACAGAAAAGACCTGTCTTTTATCCAGTAGTATTCCCATCGGTTATCTGTATTGCGAGGAGGAGCAATTCTTTTCTCCTCATTCTGACTTTTCCAGTACCCCAGGAAAAGACGTATGGGAAAATATTCTCCTTTTTTTGTATAAATCCTTAGAATCCATTCATCTGCTGCAGGGTCATGGAAATTCTTATAAGAAGGGAATGCCTCTTTCCCGATAAAACCTTTTAATTCGACTGGAAATCCTTTAATTGCCTGCGAGGGTGGAATTAGTATTTCTTTGCTGTATTCTCTAATATAAAGATTTGCGAGAATCAGAATAACGCATGCAACAATGTAATATAAATTTTGTCTTTTCATATTTCTCGTTTACTGCTGATCCTGTTGTCAATTTTACTAATAAACCTCCCGGCAAGAACAACTAAAAAAACAGTAATAAGGAAGTTTACACTGCCGTGAAATTCATGAATGAAATCGCCGAAGACACGTTGCCCATAAAAATGAGCAAGGCCTACTGTTATTATAAGCCTGAACATGTTGCTTATGATAGCAATAGGCGCTGCTACGGAAATCAACGCCAACCTGCATATTATATGTCTCTGTGTCAGATACGCGTATAAAACGGCAATTGCCATAATAGCGACCAGCGACAATATTCCCGTACAGAGATCCGCAACTACGACGCTCATCTGCAGCAATTCCAGTTTAACGCCATCTTGCAATATAGGCATACCCAGGAAATTAAGGACACTATACGTGGCGTTAGCGTCAATAAGTCTTAAATTTACCGATATGGTTTTGATAATAATATAAGGCAGAGGAATCATTAATAATAAGTAACCAACCGGAAACGACATTTCTTTCAGCATCTTACTGCCGAGTATTAAATATATGAGGCCCATAATCGTAATAATCATGGAGAACCTCCTAACGAAAGGTTCAAATCCGACATTTCCGAGCAACAGCAAAATAATGCCGGCAATTAAAACGAACAATCCCTTAATATCAGGCTGTATCGGTGTATTACGCAACGTGTTCCTTTTAGTCCACATGACATAACCTGAGATCAAAGGTATAAGAAAGCCGTGTGAATATTCTTTTTTGTCTGCCCAGTCTGACACCATTGAATGGAGTTCCGGATAATATAATCCAATCGCTAAGATAGAAATAAGTCCAAACTTAAATATCATGAGATTCCTGTTGTCAACCATGAATCCCGAATTATTTTTTTTATTACCGTACATTTACAGATGGGTGATGAACATTCGAAACAACATAACGGAATTTCCCGGATCTATCAACCTCTATTTTAGGCGGATAATTAAAAACAATTTTGGTCTCTACGCCTATTCTTTTATTGAAACCATCTCTTATCAAAACCTCGCTTTCATCCCTGAAAATGGAATTTTTCACAATATTTACTACAAAGCGGTCCGGTTTTTCCTGGATAATCTTAAACTCCCGTATTCCCGGTATTTCTCTTAAAACATATATCAGTGACAGCCCGTGCATTATTTTGCCATCAGGGGTCACGATAAAGTCCGTTGTTCTGCCCTCTATCTTTTTAAGCACCGGCAATCCCCTCCCGCAAGGACAAGCCTTCTCTGACAATACGCCAATATCCCCTGTTTTGTATCTAATAAAAGGGAAGTCATGTGTATCTAAATGGGTCACCACAATCTCACCTTTCTGACCGGGCGGTAAAGGGTCCCCTGTATTGTCAACAATCTCAACTATTATGCTCTCCGCAGTAATGTGCATTCCAAGGGCTTCAGGACATTCATGAGCAATAAATCCGGAATCCCTCCCTCCATAACCGTTTGCAATCCTTGTATTAAAAACCTCTGAAATCAGACTCTTCTGATGATCATAGAGTTTCTCGGCAGTACAAAAAATAACTTTAACACCGATATTATCAAGTCTGATATTTTTTTTCTTCGCATATTTTGAAATAATATATATTGAGCTGGGGTAACCGAATATATGCAGGGGCCTGAATTTCTTTATAATGCGCAGGTATTCAAGCATTGTTTCCTCCGTCATATCAAAAGCGGAAAGAAGTTTTGTCCTGAATATCCGGTCCCTGAACTGTCTGATCCTGTCCTGTTTTGTAAGTTCAACCGGAGAGCCCCATACAACAATTTCAGGATCACCGATATCCACACCCCACCATCTTGTGGCCCTTAGCTTGGCTGCAACATCATAACTTATCCTCTTCTTTCCTATATAGAATATCATCGGGGACCCTGTTGAGCCGCCTGTGTTTGATTTTTCGAGATTTCTTGCACTTTTCGATTTTAGTGTTTCAATCTCTTTTCTTATTATTCCCTTTGTTAAAAATGGTAATTTTTTTAAATCCGAAGGGCTTCTAATGTCTTCGCAAGCAATCCCATTTAACTTAAACAATTTTTTGTAGTAAGGCACATTTTCATATGCAAATGCTATAAGGTCCCGAAGTTTTTCCGATTGTAGTTCGTATATCTGGCTCTTATTAAAATGCTGGCTTTTTTCAAGTTCTCGCAGATAAGACATCGTATTATGTCCCTTGAATAATTCGTGAAACGGGAAAAGAATATTTCTTATTATTGTTTTCATCATAAATTACAGTTATGCTCAAGACCATATAAATCAAACAGGATCTTTCTGACCTTTTCCCAGCGATGTACTTCAGCAACTTTTCGTGAATTGATTGATAATCTTTGCGCAAGTGATGAATCGCTGAGCAAGTTGAGCACGGCTTCAGCAATACCTTCGTGATCATTCGGTTCAACCAAAAGACCGGTAACCCTGTCCTCCATCATAAAGGGAATTCCACCTACCCTTGTGGAAACAACAGGCAATCCGGATGCATATGCTTCCAGAATTGATCCAGGGAAGTTATCAATATTGGAAGAATTGATCATGATGTCACATTCATCATAAGCACGCGAAAGTTCCTTATGAGACAGGAGGCCAAGAAAATGCACATCGCCCAGCAACATTTCTTTCTGCATTTTTTTTAGTTTGCTTTTTTCAGGGCCGCTCCCCGCAATGTAAAGCCGCGCTTCAGGATACTTTTCCTTGATAATTTCAAATGCCTTCAGAGCACAGATTACATTATATCGGGTCTCCAGTTGACGGCTGACAATGATATTCGGTTTAAGAGATGCCCTTTCCCTGAATTTAAAAATATCAATATCTATTATGTTCGGCAAAATAACAGGATCCTTCCCGGTGGCTTGCAAGAAAATCTCTCTCAAAAAATGTGAAGGAACAGCAATAAAGTCAGCCTTCTTTAATATTGGGACGGCAAACAACCCCCATTTATTCAGGAAGGTTGCTGCTTCACCCCCCCTGTAATTTAAGATAATTTTCTTTTTCATCATGCGAGCCGCGAGAATGGAAGGCAAGACAACGAGAAAAAAGTAAACATGAGAAGCGCCAAAAATCTGGACAACGGCAACTTTTCTTATTTTCAGGAGGTTTTTCGATAATAAAATTAATCGCATCATGGTCCTGACACCCTTCATTTTCTCCATCCACGACAATATTCCCGGAAATGAAGCGTTTGATTTTATACAAAACACATCAACCCCTGAAGATAACAAATTTTCAGACAATTTCTCAGCCTGTAAAGCCATACCGCCGGCTGGGGGGGGGAAAGGCGCTATGACAGCGACAGCATATTTATTTTCTGCCATATTCATTAATAACCAATCACATCCAGTTTCTGCTCCAGTGCTCAAAAAACAGTAATGCCCAGATACGCGCACTGAGGTCCCGACCTTTTTGCTGATGTATGTTTATCATGTCCTCAATGTGTTTAGTATTGAACAGACTTCTTGCTCTCGCATCACGTGAAAGGAGTATATCTCTTGAGTAATCGCTCATGTCCCCTTTAAACCAGTGTATAAGCGGCACGCCAAAACCCATTTTTTTTCTATGTAAAATATCATCCGGCAATATGCCCTGCATCGCCTGCTTCAATATATATTTCATTTGACCTTTATGGATTTTCATGGAAGAGGGAATTCCGGCGGCAAGCTCAACTACTTCATGGTCAAGGAGCGGGGACCGGGTCTCAAGACTGCATAACATGCTCGCCCTGTCAACTTTCGTGAGTATATCTTCAGCAAGATATACTTTCGTGTCAAGATATTGTATACGTGTAAGGTAGTCATCACTGTTACAGGACTCATAGTATCTTCTGAAATGATTGTAATCCGGCATATTGCCGTTACGATTAATACCAAGCTCCGCCAGCACATCTCTGCTCAGGATATTATTTAAATAGAGTGAATCAGCAAAAGTGTTAAGGCCGGCATACCTTTCAAAAGGCCCCCTTGAGAGGTGCCTGAGCATGCCCTTGCCTCTCATCCCTTCCGGCAGCAGGCCGGCAGGCACACCAAAGACAGTTTTCTTCAACCAGTCAGGCATCCAGTCATGTCGACGCATATCCTGTGCCCAGGCATAACGTCTGTAACCGGCAAAGGTCTCATCGCCTCCGTCTCCCGAGAGAATAACAGTGACATTTTCTCTTGCGATTTTTGATACATAATACGTTGGAATCACTGATGAGTCCGCAAACGGTTCATCAAACTCCCATGCAAGCTTCGGTAATATTTCAAGGGCATCAGGTTCAACAATCATCTCATGATGTTCAGTGCCGAATTGTTCCGCAATTTTTCTTGCATAATGAACTTCACTGAAATCCTCCTCCTGAAAACCTATTGAAAACGTTTTTACGGGTGATTCCTGGACCATGCTCATCAGAGCGACAATCGTACTGGAGTCAATCCCGCCACTTAAAAAAGCGCCGAGAGGCACATCGCTTATCAGCCTGATTTTTACGGCTTCCTTTATTTTTTCTCTCAGGGCATCGCTCCAGTCCCGTTCAGATAAAGAATAGTCCGGATCATACTCTATGTCCCAATAATTCTCGACAGAGACTTTAATGCTCTCACTTCCTCCCAACACCTTCTCATCAGACACTTCGTTCGTCTGCGCGCCGGTTACATCTCTTTTGCGCGGTACACTTCTTACTGACTGAACACTCATGAAGTGGCCGGGCGCCAATTTATGCATATTTTTGAAGATTGTCTCGGGGAAAGGAATATAATTATATGTGAGATAATTGACAAGCACGGCAGGATCAATGACTCTTTGTACTCTCTGGTCCTGATAAATAGCTTTCAGTTCTGAAGCAAAGATAAATTTTTTATCATCATGGTAGTAATACAGAGGTTTTTTACCCAGACGGTCCCTTGCAAGAAACAACATTTCT
>JAUVPO010000190.1 GCA_030598625.1 Deferribacteres bacterium
AACACATGGGATTAAATCATGAATTGCGAGTGAGGGGATTTCTGTTATTTAAGAATCTGCCCCCTTTTTCCCATGGTCTCTGGATTCCCGTCTTCGCGGGAATGACGGTCATGGTATGTTGCTTTGGACAGTAGTGGTGACAATTATAAGATGCAATTTTATAATTGTCACTGCCGTTGATGCTTTTTTTACTCTCCCATAACCTGCACAAAAATCTTTCTTGACCTCGGGCGGTTGTCGTGGTCAATCACTACAATCTGCTGCCATGTACCCAGGACAACATGGCTGTCTGAAACAGGGGCTGTGAGACCCGGGCCCATAAAAGTCGCCCGTATATGAGAAAAACCGTTGTCGTCTCCCCATGTCTGTGAATGCCTGCTGTGCATTGTTTTCGATGCGAATTTCTCCAGTTGTTCCGTCATGTCTTCGACAAGGGCAGGTTCATATTCTATTGTGGTAATTGAGGCTGTTGAACCCACGGCAAAGATATGAACCAGTCCGTTTCCGATCCCGGATTTTATAACAATATCCTGAACCTCTCCCGTAATATCTTTAATATCCGAAAAACCTTTAGTTTGAATTGAGAACTGCTTTCCAAAAACCATGTTTACCCTCCTTTGTATATATCCCCCTGCAAATTATAGCAAATCCCGTCATATTCCAAATGCCTGCTTTAACCTGTTAAAATATCAGGATGTCCGCCAATGAACTCATAATCGAAGGGGCAAAACAGAACAACCTGAGAAATATAAGCCTCAGACTGCCGCATAATATGTTTATAACTGTTACGGGGGTGTCCGGCTCGGGCAAGTCATCTCTGGCATTTGACACGATCTTTGCCGAAGGACAATGGAGATTTATAGAGTCGCTGTCAACGTATGCAAGGCTTTTTCTTGAAAAACTTGACCGCCCCGATGTTGACGCGATCCGCAACATCAGACCCGCAATCGCCCTTGAACAGCGTAATTCTGTCAAGAGTTCCCGTTCAACGGTCGGCACAGCCACCGAGATTTATGATTATATCAGGCTTCTTTATGCAAAGATCGCGCAGCCGCATTGTCCGGAGTGCAAGCGCTTACTAAAGAGCTGGACACCGTCTTCTGTGACAAAAGAGCTTGTTGAAAAATATGCCGGGGAAAAGGCAATGATAATCTTTGATTCAAATAATTCGCTGGAAGAACTTCAAAAAAAAGGTTTTCACAGATTCCGGGAAAAAACGCGAATATCACGACATTCACCACATGAAGTGATACTCGACAGACTCATTATAAAGGATGCCCCGCGTTTGACCGACTCTATTGAGACAGCGTGGGAATATGGAGATAAGAGCGTAAAAGTCGAAATCGTCGGTGGCTCGGCGGAAAAGAGCAAGCTGCTTTTGTTTCACTCGGAATTAAAATGCCCTGATTGCAATATTGAAATATCCAGGCCCCAGCCGCTTTTTTTTTCTTTTAACCATCCTATCGGGGCCTGTCCCGAATGCAAAGGATTCGGCAACACCCTTGAATATTCGGAAGACCGTGTTATTCCCGATAAAGACATTTCCCTTGAAAAAGGCGCTATTGAGCCGTGGAGCAAGCCGGCCTCTAGATGGTGGTACAGGCAGTTTTCAAAGGCTGCCGCGTCTAATGGAATAAATCTTAAAATACCGTACATGGAACTTCCGGACAGGGCAAAAAGGCTGATTTTTAGCGGCGCGCCCGGTTTTTACGGACTGGATGATTTCTTTGAGGAACTTGAAGGCAAGCGGTATAAACTGCATGTCAGGGTGTTTTTAAGCAGATACAGGAAGGCGGTTGTGTGTAATCGTTGTCATGGAAGCAGGCTCCGGCCGGAGGCGCTTTCATTTACGATAAGAGATGTAAATATCGCGCAACTCGCAAAAAAGTCCGTCAAGCAGTTAAATGAATATTTCTCCGACCCCGGACTGACAGATCATGAACAGGAATTGTCATCGGAAATTCTCAGGCAGATTAAACTCAAGCTGGGTTTTTTGATGCACATAGGAATTGGATATCTTACTCCGGACAGGGAAACAAAGACCCTTTCGGGCGGCGAGGTCCAAAGGATCAATCTTGCCAATCAGCTTGCTTCAAAGCTTACAGGGACTCTGTATGTTCTGGATGAGCCGACCGTGGGTCTTCATCCGAAAGATGTAAGCAGGATCGCGGAAATACTGAAAGAGCTTGCCGGCGCCGGAAACACCGTCATTGCCGTAGAGCACGACAAAACCATTATTAATTCTTCTGAATGGATTGTTGAACTCGGTCCCGGCGGGGGCAGTAAGGGAGGCAAACTGCTTTATTCCGGATTGAAGAAGGATTTTCTAAAAAAAGATACACTGACGGCAAGTTACTTGAAAAATGCCGGATTAATACCCGTGCCGGAATACAGGTCAAAGGGCAGCGGCAGGAAGCTTTCCATTAAAGGCGCCTGTGGCAACAATCTTAAGAACATAGACGTAAGTGTGCCTCTTCAAACACTGACATGCGTAACAGGCGTTTCAGGCTCCGGCAAGAGCACTATTGTAAAAGACACCATATATAAAGCGGCAGCGCGTTTTTTTAAAATAGAGTTTGCCGCTCCTGGACCCTTCAAGGCTATTGAGGGGCTTGAATATTTAAAAGGAGTAAAGATCATAGACCAGCAGCCTATCGGCAAGAGTCCGCGGTCAAACCCTGTCACTTATATAAAGGCTTTTGATCACATAAGAAAACTCTTTGCCGAACAGGCGCAGTCTAAAATGCTCGGATACGGCCCCGGACATTTTTCTTTTAATACGGAAGAAGGGCGGTGCGAAATATGCAAGGGCGCCGGCTATCAAAGGCTTGAGATGTATTTCTTTGAAGATATGTACATCAAATGTGAAGAATGCGGCGGCAGGAGATATAAATCGGAAATTCTGACTGTTACATATAACGGGAAAAATATTCATGATGTCCTTAATCTCACTATTGATGAGGCGATTGAATTTTTCAGACGTGATTTCCCGCCAACCAACAAGTTTAAGCTGATGGCTTCAGTGGGACTGGGCTACTTAAGGCTCGGTCAGCCTGCTACCACACTTTCAGGCGGTGAGGCGCAGCGTCTCAAAATATGCGCTGAACTCGGGGTCTTAAACAGAAAAGAATATCTTTATATCCTTGATGAACCTACTGTAGGCCTGCATCCGGATGACATAAAGAAGCTGCTTGATGTTCTTAAAGCACTTATAAGCGCCGGCAACACCGTACTTTTAGTTGAGCACAACATGGATGTAATAAAAAGCGCGGACTGGATCATAGACATCGGCCCCGAGGGTGGAGATAAAGGAGGGTACATCGTGGCCCAGGGCGCTCCCGATGAGATAACAAAACAGGAAAGATCGCATACCGGTTTATATTTAAGGGAATATTTATAATTATTGCCTGAGCGGGATCAACATTCCATGGGAAGTTGCTGGGTTTCGATATATTCCAGTATCTTTTCAGGATTACATGCTATGCACATGTCTATCCCCTGAATTATCAGCATTCCCTCGCATAACATATAAGCTTTCTTGAGCTCATGGTCTTTTACCTTGCTTATCACCAACTGCTTTGGTCTTATATAGGATTTCCCGCAAGTTATGCACAACCATATGAAATTATCCCTTGCTTTTTCTAAACATCCTGAACAAACATAAACAATTACACCCGGCATGATCTCGACATGCATTGACGTGTATTCTTTCCTGCATATATTACATTGTCCAGGCGCATTCTTCATTATTTGCTCTCCCCCCGGTTTATTAAGCGGATGTAATTGCTCCCCTATTATCGGAACATTATTTTGATAACTTGAACTGAAACACGTATCTCTTAATTAGAGTTTGTTTATTAGTTGCTATTTTTTATTTTTGTCATGCCCGAAGTCTGTAATCGGGCATCCAGAACCTATTGAAAGAACTGGATTCCGGCTTAAATACTACCGGAATGACAGACATACACATTGACTTTATAAACAGACACTAAATAAATTATAATAAAATCATAACCGGCAGTTTCGACCTGCGCTATTCTTACGCCTGAAATAAACTTTTTGTGCTAAGAGGATTTTTAAGCATATGTCTATATCTCTTCTACATAAAGAACATACGGTTTTAGTGTTTGTAGATGTTCAGACAAAACT
>JAUVPO010000115.1 GCA_030598625.1 Deferribacteres bacterium
ATGAAAGTCATCGGACTCGGCCAGTGCTCTCTCGACAACCTTTTTATCATAGACTCCTTTCCTGCTCCTGATACGAAAAAGGAAATTATTGAGCATGAAACCGCGGGCGGAGGTCCTGTCGCAACCGCACTTGTCGGACTCTCAAGGCTCGGCATTGCCTGCGACTTCTACGGCATAACAGGAGACGACGAGGCAGGCTCAAAAATCAGGGAGTCACTCCGGGTTGAAAACGTAAATATAAACGGGCTGATAAAAAGAACGGGAGCAGCCTCCCAGGTCGCTTTCATTGCAATAGAAAAGCAGAGCGGTAAAAGGACGATCTTCTGGAAGAGGCCTTCCGCGGACCCCCTGAGACCGGACGAACTGCCCGACAGCTTTCCTGAAGGCGCTGATTTCCTTCTTATTGACGGTCTTATGACGGAAGTCTCTATCCATGCCGCAAGAAAGGCGCGGGAAAAGAACATCCCCGTAATGCTCGATGCAGGGAGTATCCGGGAAGGCATGATCGAACTGGCGCGGCTGAGCGATTATGTAGTCTGTTCCGAAGAGTTCGCAAGAGAATTTACAGACAGCGCCGGGCCTCTCGAACCGGTAAAAGCTATCTTGCAGATGCAATCCCTTGGCGCAAGGGCTGCAACAATCACACTGGGAGAAAAAGGGAGCATAACCGTTTGCCGGGATGACATCTTTCGCACTCCTGCCTTCAGCGTTGACGTCGTTGACACTACAGGCGCAGGAGATGTTTTTCACGGGGGCTATATTTACGGGCTGCTTCAAAAATGGGACATAAGGAAAGTTGCGCGTTTCGCGTCTGCATTTGCAGCGCTTAAATGCAGAAAACTCGGAGGGAGAGCGGGGATGCCCGGCTTAAAGGAAGTGGAGGCATTGATGACAATGTCCGATTACACGGATAAAACCACATAGATTACACAGGCAAAGAAATCCGGGTTATCATCTTTTAAAATCTTAACAATCAGGTATAATTATCCCAAAGGAAACATTATGTATTTTCTTCCGATATCCCTTGCAATCTTTCTGGTCTTTTTACTCTTGACCCCTTTTCTTATTTTTATTCTTCCGGCCGTTGCCTTTGCAAAATTAGGATTAAGCCCGTTTGCCGGTCTCGCGTTTTTCTTCTTTTGTCTTATCGGAAGCCTTATAAACATACCCGTTTACCGGAAAGAACCCGATTATCATGAAGAAGTCGACGATATTACCGACCTCTTCAACCGACTCTTCGGTATAAGGGTGCCGAAGACAAAAGAAAATATTATCGCCCTTAATTTATGAGGGGCAATATTGCCCGGAATACTGTGCCTCTATCTCCTGTCAAGGGTAAATCCCGGACCGGTCATCCTGGCTACCGTCGTAACAACTTTTTTTTCCTATTACCTGAGCAAACCTGTAAAGGGCATAGGGATAGTCATACCCGCATTCATTCCACCGATTATTGCCGCGGTTGCCGCCTTAATATTTTCAGACAGGGCAAACGCCCCTGCTGTCGCATATATATCGGGTGTCATGGGAATATTAATAGGGGCCGATCTTCTGAGACTTCGTCAGGTAAAAAAATTCCGACTTCCTTTTTTGAGCATAGGCGGCGCAGGTGTTTTTGACGGCATATTCATCGTGGGAATAATTTCCGTACTGCTGGCATAGATAACAAAGGAAGAACATAAAAAAAGGAGAGCGATTATGCAGGAACTCGATAAACACAAGGCTTTTGAACTGGCCTCACCGTATCCTTATACATTGGCGGTTACTCTGGACAAAAGAGAAAGACCGAATATTATAGGGCTTTCATGGTGGATGTTTACATCATGGCAACCTTTAATGATCGCGATCTCCGTGGGTCACCAGAGATATTCTCATGAGTGTCTTGAGCTCCACAGAGAATTCGTGCTTTGCTTTCCCTCTGAAGGCCAGGAAAAGGACGCATGGCTTTGCGGGATAAAAAGCGGAAAAAAAATTGACAAGTTTCAGGAGACAAGTTTTAAACCGGTCCATTCAAAATTCGTAAAGCCCCCTATTATCGACGGAGTAACGGTTGCCTATGAAAACAAGATCGTAGATCAGATAAAAACAGGTGACCATACAATTTTTATTGCAGAGGTAGTCGCAATACACGGCAACCCGCAAAAGCTCAACCACCTCTATTCAGTTCATTACACAAAGATCATAAGCGCAAGCTCACAGGGTGATATAAACCTTGATTTGGAATACAAATAATATTTCACGGAATGCAAATATTTTTAGAGTAGTATAAGATAGAAAAACTTCATATCCACGCTGGACCCTTAATCTCCATGAAATATGCAGGGAGTGTGTTCACCGGTTATTTTCAGTTCCAGGGAGGAATTGGTTTTGGACAAGAATTCGGAAAAAAAGAAAAAGTGTCTCCTTTCCAAAAAGATAAGACATATCGATATAAAAAAGAACAGGAGCGCAAACCAGATACTAAACGCTTTCCACGGCACGTCCTTTCAAAGCAGAAATCTTGCCCGGTGTTTCTCGGTATATAAGTCCATGCTTGAAGATAAAGACGCGATAATATTCTTCGGATTATCAGGGGCGCTGGTCCCCGGAGGGATGCGGAAGGTCATCAGGGACATGATCGAACTTAATATGATAGATGTACTGGTCTCAACAGGCGCCAACTTATACCATGATTTTTTTGAGAGCCTGGGGTATAACCATTATATTGGGACAAGGACAATAGACGACGCGGAACTGCGGGACCTCCGCATTGACAGGATTTACGATACCTTTGCGGATGACAGGTTGTTTCTGGAAGCGGACGCTTATTTCAAGGACTTTCCCGAAAAACTTGAAAAAAGATATTATTCCACACGTGAATTTTTTCAGGAATTCGGCAAAACCGTTAAAGACCCGAATTCAATAATCAGGACCGCGTACAAATCAGGAGTTCCTGTTTTCTGCCCGACAATTCACGACAGCGGGATAGGGATAGGATTATCCGTTTATTGTCACAACAATAAATCAAAAGACAGGTTCGGCATAGATTTACTGAAGGATAATATTGAAATTATGCAGATCGACAAATTTGCCGGGTCAACAGGAGTATTTTACGTTGGCGGCGGAGTGCCGAAAAACTACATCCAGCAAATTGAGCCGATGCTGGAAGTATTCGGGTACAATGCGCCGGGCCACCAGTATGCAATACAGATCACAACAGACGACGCTAAATGGGGCGGTCTTTCAGGATGCACTTTTGAGGAAGCAAAGTCATGGGGCAAAATAGAAGACTACACTAATACAGCAACCGTGCATATAGACGCCACAATAGGCTTGCCCCTTCTCATCTCGGCGATAATTGAAGAAAAGAAACTGCTGAAAAGCCGCAAAAGAAGAAAGTTCACCTGGAAAGGTTCCGATCTGAAACAGATCAGGTTCTTATAAAATTTACAGCTTCGACGTTTGCTTCTCGCTTGCAATTACAGAAATTCCCGAAGGGTCCATATGGGCACGCCAGTAAGGTTTCTTGCTTCCCTTTCCTATATGAACATTTTTTTTCACTACATTGTAGGCGTCGACAATCACCTTATTCAGGATACAACCTTTTTCCAGCACTACATTATCCATAATAATCGAATCCCTGATCTCCACCCCGTCTTCAATTACGACCCCTTTACGTATGACGGAATTTATTATCCTTGATTTATTAATTATTGTTCCCTCGGCGATTATGCTATTAGTAATCTCTCCGCCCATTATCTTTGTGGCAGGCAGTTCGTTTCTTGACGGACGGATAGGCCACTGCTCATTATTTAATTCAATCCTCGGTTTTTCACCAAGCATGTCCTGATGCGCATCCCAAAAGGCCTTTATCGACCCAACGTCCCTCCAGTAGCCCCGTTCTTCATAAGACCTGACTCCCGCAATCTTATTGGTGGCAAAATCATATGCAAAAAGCCTGTCGTTTCCTCTTAACAGATTAGGTATCACATGTTTTCCGAAATCATATTCCTTTTTCCTCTCAGCCTGTATCAATCCCCTGATCAAGGCATCGGTATTAAAAATGTAATTCCCCATCGAGCAATAAGCCCTGTCAGGGTCATCAGGCATTGGAGGCGGCTTCCTGGGCTTCTCCTTGAATCCCTTTATCCTTCCATCTCTGTCCACATCTATAATGCCGAACTCGCTTGCTTCGCTTATAGGCACCGGCATCGCTGCTACGGTAACATCAGCTTTACGTTTACGATGGAAATCTATCATCTGGCGTATATCTATACGGTATACATGGTCAGCGCCAAAAACAATGACAAATTCGGGTCTATGCTGGCGGACAAGGTTAAGATTCTGGAACACGGCATTAGCCGTGCCCTGAAACCAGTCCGGGCCATACCTCATTTGTGGAGGCACGACAGTGACAAAGTGGTCACTCATGACAGCGGAAAGACCCCAGTTTTCTCTCACATGCTCAATCACGGACTGGGACTTATACTGTACAAGGAGATAAATGGAAAATATCTGCGAATTAATCAGATTGCTGAGGACAAAATCGACGATACGGTATCTGCCGCCAAACGGGACAGCAGGCTTGGAACGCTCAAACGTAAGAGGGAAAAGTCTTTCGCCCCTGCCTCCAGCCATGACCATTGCAAGAACTTTCGGATAAGACATAATATTCACCTCTTAAAAAAGTCCGAATTGATTTTTATTAACCCAAATAATGCATCTTTAGGGCTAATAAGAAATTAAAGAAAGTTTGAGTGCCTATGCAATACATATTACATGATTTCGTATAAAAAGTGAAGAAGTTATAGCGCCGCAAAACCGCAGTGCCTTAATTCAACAAAAACATTTTCAAAGTCAGGAATGTTTGGGCCCACTCCAACTATGAAACTATTGTTCTCCGGCACTGTTATGGTGGAGGCGCCGGGAATCGAACCCGGGTCCGGAAGCACTACTTCTAAGCGTCTACATGCTTATCTTACTTATTTTTTTCTTCAGACTCAAAACAGCCAGTAAGAAGGCTTTTTTGAGTCCTATCCCTTTTTATCTCATCTAAAGATCAAGGGAAGCATCTTCAGACCAGCCTGCTTATCGTCGCCCCTTCTGAGCCACAGACATTCCCAGAGAAGCGCGCTGCTTTTATTTAAGCAGCGAGTGCCAGTTCAGTGTTGGCTTTTGTGTTTTTTTCTGCCTTTTTACGTGGTGACAGAGCCACGGCATGCAACTTAGACCTCATGACCCCCGTCGAGGCCTGTCGCCCCCTGCTTTATACTTTATTATATCATACCATCCTGAAAAAACGTTATAAGTTATACGTTATTCGAAAATAAATTTGCAAGTTGTTTGTGTTTTTTGATACATATAACGGTTAACTTAAAACAGATATTGCCGCGGGTCATTCGCCGTCAATCATAACCGTTTGACAAAACTTTTTTTATTGGTTAATTTCACACACCATGTTTCCCTTTAAAGACGATAATCCTACAGAGCATTTTCCTTTTGTAACGATCTCTTTAATTGCCGTTAACGCCGTGATCTTTTTATTACAAATAACTCATTCTTCGGAAGCAGGGAAAATTGCATTTTCATACGGCGCAATACCCCATTTTCTTTTGACATTTGATACGGTACAGCCTATTCACCCTGTTTTAACTGTTGTTACATCGATGTTTATGCACGGTGGCCTGCTCCACCTCGTCACGAATATGCTTTATCTCTGGATATTCGGTAATAACATCGAAGACAAACTGGGTTTCAGCAGATTCATTTTATTTTATCTTTTATGTGGTTTTGCAGCGGCTTACGGCCATGCAATTACAAATCATGTATCTATGGTCCCTATGATAGGAGCCAGCGGCGCCGTATCAGGAATCCTCGGGGCTTATCTGCTTTTATTTCCTCATGCAAGAGTGCATACCCTGATTTTTCTCGGGTTTTTTGTTCAGGTCGTCAGGCTGCCGGCCGCGTTTGTAATAGGTTTCTGGATAGTTATTCAGTTCATTAACGGAATGTTAAGCAAAGGGTCCGCTGGTCAGGGCGGGATCGCCTGGTTTGCGCATATCGGCGGTTTTATCTTTGGTCTTTTAATAATAAAGTTTTTTTTGAAGACCAGGAAACGTCGCTTTTAAAAAGGAATTAACGGGATCAAGGAATCAAGAACTCAAGCGTGTGCAGAAATATTGAGAAATAACGAGATAAAAGGAGTTAATGTCCAATATATTATATTATTTGCTTATTTTAGCCTTTATAAGGCCTTGTTTTAGAAATTAATTAATATTATATTAGCACTCGCCGCATGTGAGTGCTAAAACCACGTTTGGCCCCAAAT
>JAUVPO010000049.1 GCA_030598625.1 Deferribacteres bacterium
CGGACGGCTGAAAAGTAGTAGGCCATAATCTGAGCCACCTTCTTGCTCCGTTCCCTGAAATTCCAATACCGGGGACAAATACTAACGCCACAAGTATCAAAGACACTGCCAATAATATGTAAACAAAAGGCCTCAGTTTTTGATAATTGGTCCTCGACAGGATGACCATTGCCGTAATTCCAACAAATACCGTAAACAGATGATTCCATAAATAATGAAAACCGCCCCCATATTTCCTCATGGACATAAGCGCCGTTGAACTGTATACCATGACCGTCCCTATGCCTACAAGTATTAATACCGGTATCATAACGCTGCGCGAATCCTTTATGCTCATCTTGAATATATCCCAGGCCCGGTTTTCATTCCAGTATTTCCCTCACTGCTTCCTTGAATTTCCTTCCCCTGTCTTCAAAATCAGCAAACATATCAAAACTTGCGCAACCGGGTGAAAGTAATACAACATCACCGGCGGATGCCTTTGCCATTGACAGGTCCACCGCTTCCCTGAAATCGTTGACTTTATATATGTCCGTCATTCCCTTCAATTTCTCTCCAATTTTTTCTCCGGCTTCTCCTATAAGGATCAAAAGCCTGGCCTTTCTTTTTATCAGGTCTCGCAAGATTGAGAAATCACCGTCCTTGTCCCTCCCTCCCATAATCAGGACCACTTTTTCAAATCCCTCCAGAGACTTTGCTACCGCGCCGACATTTGTTCCTTTTGAGTCATTAATAAACCTGACCCCTTTACTCTCTCCGACAAATTCAAGCCTGTGTTCAAGTCCGGGAAAACTCCGCAGCGTATTTCTCACAACCTGAGGCGGGCATCCCGAGATCAAGGCGATCAAAGACGCCGCCATCGCATTTTCGAGGTTATGAATTCCCCCGATCTTTATCTCCCCGGATGAAATGAGTGATGCATCCAGTGATGGAAGCAGGGACCGCGGCATGTCGCAATATACCTCTCCTTTTTTAAGGTAGATACCCTTAACCTGCCTTCTTCTGCTGAAGAAAAAAATCTCCGGTAATTTCACATGCTGCGTTTTTAATTTTGCGTCATATAATTCCATTATCACGGGATCGTCCGCATTCAGAATTAAATAATCTCCGGCAGTCTGATTTTCAAAAATTCTCGCCTTTGCACTAATGTAGTCGTCCATCCCCTCATACCTGTCAAGATGGTCGGGTGTTATATTAAGGATTGCCGCAGTCCCCGGCCTGAATTCATTTATGGTCTCTAACTGGAAGCTTGAAATTTCCGCGACAATATAGTCCATTATTTCAGGGACGAACGGTCGTTCGTCCGTACTTTTCTGCCGTATGTTTAATGTATTTAATATTTCCGCTGTTACAGCATTGCCGATATTGCCGCCCAAAAGGGTTTTATAACCCGATTCCTTAAGCATAAGGTCAATCAGCGTGACCGTTGTCGATTTACCGTTAGTCCCCGTCACTCCGATAAAGTGAGGAGTTGCGGGATACAACTCGCATCCCGCAACCGTTTGGTAGGCAAGCTCAAGTTCGCCAATTACCGGAATACCTTTTCCCCTTGCCAGAACAAGTTCCGGAATACCAAGAGGCACGCCGGGACTTATAACTATCATGTCGGAATTGTTAAAAATGTCCCGGTGATTTCCATCCGTAATAACATTTACCGAGGGTAACAGTCTCATTATATTGGTTTCCAGCATGCTTCCCGGTTTTTTGTCCGTTATTGACACCCTTGCCCCCAGTACGGAAAGGAGATTTGCCGCCCCGATTCCGCTTCTCGCGAGACCGATTACCAGGATATTTTTATCTCTAAACGTATTCAACATATTTTTCTTTTCTTCCGCCTGCAGCATTATTCCATAACCCGTGTCCTTTGACTGTTTCCTTCTTTTTTAGTGTCAAGACCTATGAACAAATTTCACGATTATTTCCGTTTTTCTCACCTTATCTTTAAAGTTGCCAGACTCAAGAGCGCAAGAATAATACCCACTATCCAGAACCTTACTATCACTTTTGGTTCAGGCCATCCCTTTTCTTCAAAGTGATGGTGAATAGGCGCCATTTTGAAGACTCTTTTGCCTGTAAGCTTAAATGACGCCACCTGTATTATTACCGAAAAAGTTTCTATAACAAAAATACCGCCGACAACAGCCAGAACAATCTCCTGTTTGGTTATGACCGCAAGTGTTCCCAGCGCTCCGCCAAGACCCAGTGAGCCGACATCACCCATGAAAACTTCAGCAGGATAACTGTTAAACCAGAGAAATCCCAGAGCAGAACCAAACATGGCGCCGCAGAAAACGGTAAGTTCCCCTGTGCCGGGCAGATAAAGAACATGCAGGTATTTCGAAAAAACGGCATGCCCCGATATATAAACAAGCGCGCCGTTTGCCAGACACGCGATACCAACCAATCCGATAGCAAGGCCGTCTATACCGTCAGTCAGATTTACCGCGTTTGATGATCCCACAATCACAAGAATGGAAAAGGGGATATAAAACCAGCCAAGGTCTATCAGCCACTTTTTAAAAAAAGGAATGCTTAACTTTGCGGTATAATAATCATTAGGATCGTGATAAAATATAAACCCTATCATCAGGGCAAGCACGATTTGCGCGCTGAATTTATACCACCCGCCCAATCCTTTTGAGTTCTTTTTTATTGCCTTAATGTAATCATCAGTAAAGCCGATAAGGCCGAAACCCGATATTGCCAGTATCATTATTAATATATATCTGTTATTTAAATCTCCCCACAATAAAGCGCTGATGGTTACGGATAAAATAATAAGTATGCCGCCCATGGTCGGGGTCCCTGTTTTATTAAGGTGGGTCCTGGGCCCGTCATCCCTGACATACTGTGTAAGACTCAGTCTTCTGAGTTTATTTATGACCCACGGCGCCATAACAAAAGTTATTACCAGCGCCGTTATTACGGCAAGCACAGTCCTGAAAGTTATATATCTGAATACATTGAAAAAAGAATAAGTTTCATGTAAAGAATAAAACAGTTTATACAACATCAGTCATACTCCCGATAATTTTTTCCATAGACATCGCGCGCGACCCCTTAACCAGAATCGTATCTCCCCGTCTTATAATTTTTCCAATATCTTTTTTTGCCGCGTCAATATTCTTGAAAGTAAAAGCCCCTGTCACGCATTTTTCGCCTTTTAACGCTGCGCTCTCCTCTGCGGCCAAACCCATCATCTCCCCAACCGCGACAAAGACATCGATACCCATTTCGCAGACCATCCTTCCAAGAGATCTATGCTCTGTCTCTGAAAAATCGTGAAGCTCGCGCATATCTCCAAGAACAGCCACCACCCTGCCTTTGGCGCCTATACGAAGCAATTCTTTTATCGATTCTTTCATCGACGTCGGATTTGCGTTATAACAATCATTAATTACCGTTATTCCATTCCCTCTTATCACTTCAAATCTCATCGGAAAAGCCCTGAAGGATTCAAGGCCAATCTTTATTTCATCAACCGTCATACCGACTGAAAAACTGACAGCGGCGGATGCGAGAGCATTATAAACATTAAAAAGACCATGGACATTTAAACTGACCTCGGCGCTTCCCTTATCCCCGCACTCCAGGATAAAATCGCTCCCGTTTTCCGTGTCCCTGATATTTTCAGCCCTGAAATGGGCATCATTATTAACCGCAAAGGTAATTATCTCCCCTTTAAAAGCTCTTATTCGTGAGACCCCCTGGATCAAGCCGGCGTCATCAGCATTAACAACCGCTACACTGAGACCTTCAACGATTTCAAGTTTCGCATCCCTTACCGCATCATAGCCGCCGAGTTTTCCAACATGCGCCATGCCTACATTCGTAATTACGCCGTGGCTTGGAAACGCTATTTCGCACAACCTTCTTATTTCTCCGGACGCATTCATCCCCATCTCCAGGACAACCGCTTCATCATCAGGTCCCAGCCCCGTAAGGCTTAACGGCAAGCCGATATGGTTATTAAGATTCCCTTCATTTTTCAATGTCCTGAATTTTCTTGAAAGAATTGTATTAACCATTTCTTTTGTCGTTGTCTTTCCGTTACTGCCGGTAATCGCCACCACGGGAATGTCCCGTCTTATCCTCAGAAAATGGGCCAACTCCTGTAAGGACCTGAGAGTATCATTCACATAAATAATCACCTTCCCTTTCGGCAACGGCTCAGGCCGCGTATCAACGACCGCTCCGCCGCCCTTCAGGAGGGCATTCCCGAGAAAATCATGACCGTTAAATCTATCACCTCTTATGGCAAAGAACACCTGTCCATCCGATATGGTCCGCGAATCGATAGAGACACCCTTGAATGTTTTAGAGTTCTCCGAAAGCAACTTTCCGCCTGTTGCCTCAATAATTTCATCTACCTTTAAATCCGTCACTCTTCCTCTTTTCTCTAATCGCCTTCCTCAATACCTCTTTATCACTGAAATGATGCCTGGCCCCCCCCATCTCCTGATAATCTTCGTGGCCCTTGCCCGCGACAAGGACCGTATCGCCTTCCCCTGCTATCGACACCGCTTCCATGATGGCATCTTCCCTTTCAGTCCGCAGCATATAATTTTTTTTCTTTATCCCCTGAACAATATCTTTAATTATATCAGCAGGACCTTCCGACCGCGGATTGTCCGAAGTAACAACAACAGTGTCACTCAATCCCGAAGCAACCGCTCCCATTAAAGGCCTTTTTGTCCTGTCCCTGTCACCGCCGCACCCGAAGACGGTTATTACTTTCCCTTTCGTGAGACGCCTTGCCGTCTGTATCAGTTTTTTTAATGCATCCTCTGTATGCGCGTAATCAACTATGCACAGGAAATCCTGGCCTTCATCTATACTTTCAAAACGGCCTTCAACCGCCCCCGCATCCCTTACTCCCCGCTGTATCACGTCCTCGCTATAGCCGAGGGCATGAGCTATCCCTATGGAAACGAGAATGTTATATACGTTAAAAAGCCCTATAAATCCCGATTCCACCCTGAACCTGTTCTTTGACGTCCGCACATCAAAGGACAGCCCCGAAGGCACGGCAGGTCCGCGTCCTGTTCGCTGTGCGCTTTGTTCCGCTATATTTTCCGCCCTCAACGTCGCTCCCTTTTCAATGCCGCAGGTTATGACATTACAGTTCAACTCATGCGCCAATGGCCTGATCATCGGATCATCCCGGTTTAATACGACAACTCCTTCCGGTCCGAGATAATCAAACAGCCTCCTTTTAGCTCTAAAGTACTCCTCCATCGTGCCGTGAAAATCAAGGTGGTCCTGGGAAAAATTGGTAAACGCGGCCACCTTAAAAGAACAGCCTTTGATCCTTTTGAGCGATAGAGCGTGAGAAGAAACCTCAAGGACCGCATATTTAATCCCGTTATATACCATTTCGTTCAGATACCTTTGAAGGTCCAGGGACTCCGGAGTCGTGTTCCGTGCATTTTCAGTCCGTTCTCCAATCATATAGTTAATCGTTCCCAACAGACCCGCGTTATCGCCCCCGGCATTAATGATACTTTTTACAATAAAGCTCGTTGTCGTCTTCCCGTTAGTTCCGGTAATTCCGGTTAACGACAATCTCCTGGAAGGATGTTTGTAAAAAGCAGCCGAAATAAGCGCCAAAGCTTCCCTGGACTCAGAGACCTGGATGAAAGCGGTCCTGTCCTGAACGGGAATCTGTCCTGCTTTTGTTATTTCAACCGCGTCTTCCGCAACCACCGCAACCGCTCCCCTGCTTACGGCATCCTTTATGTAATCATGGCCGTCAACGGAAAACCCTCTGACGGCCACAAAAAGAAATCCGTCTTCGACTAATCTTGAATCATAGGCAATACCCTTGATTGCCGTATCCATTGGTCCCTGCGTCTTTTTTACCCTCAGACCTTCCAACAGTTTTGAAACCGTCATTTATCCCTTCAAAGAAATTCATTTATAAAGCCTGCAACGATTACTCCCCACAGCTGCCAACCGCTTAATTAAAAAAAACTAACGGGATTTACTGACAAGAAGTATCTGGTTTTCATCTCTTTCCATTGGAACATCCAGATACGCAAACGTATGTTCAATAATATTCTTAAACACAGGCGCTGCAACTACACCGCCATATGCAGATCCCTCCGGCTCGTATATGACCACAATCAGCGCTATTTGCGGATTATCCGCCGGAACAAAACCGACAAAGGAACTGACATACTTATCCCTGGAATAGGCCCGCGCTTTAGGATCAAATATCTGCGCCGTTCCTGTTTTTCCGGCAACCAGATTACCTTCAATATAAGCCTTACGGGCAGTGCCCCCTTCCTCAACGACCATCTTCAAAATATCTCTTAACGTGTCAGCGGAAGCTTTGGATATAACGCGCCTTTCTATTTCGGGCCTCATCATTTTAACTGCCTCGCCCGTGGGTGAAACAATATCGGAAACGACATAGGGTTTTACCAATAAGCCTCCATTGGCAATGACCGCATATGCCCGCAAAACCTGTAAAGGAGTTACGCCTATTTCCTGGCCTATTGATAAGGCCGCCAGTGATGTACCGGACCAATTTTCCGGTTTCCTGAGAATACCCCTTACCTCTCCGGGGAAATCTATCCCTGTTTTCTCTCCGAAACCAAATTTCCTAATATAGTTATAATATTTCTCTCTACCAAGTTTAAGCCCTATCTGCACCGCTCCTACATTGGATGACCTTTGAATAATTTCCTGAAATGTGATTATGTCATGTCTATGAGTATCACGAATCCGTTTTCCGCCGACCACTATAAAACCTTTTGATACATCAAATTCCTCTCCAAGTTTGACCGTTCCTTCTTCCAGGGCAGCCGCCGCCAGGATTGCTTTTAACGTGGAACCGGGCTCATAAAGGTCGGTGATCGCCCTGTTTCGCCGGGCATAAGCGCGGGTCTTACCCGGAAAGTTAGGATTATAAGTAGGCCGGTTAGCCATGGCAAGTATTTCACCTGTCACAGGATTCATCATTATTGCGATGGCGGCCTTTGCCTTCCATTCCGACATAGCGCCTGACAGCTCTCTCTCAACAATATATTGAAGACCCTCATCTATAGTCAGCAGCAGGCTATTGCCTGAAACCTCCTTCTTAATGTCACCCGAAAGCCTGTTTCCCCGGGCGTCTGTGCCTATGGAGACGCTTCTTACTTCGCCTTTCAGATATTCATCGTACATAAGTTCAAGACCGGCAATTCCCTTATTATCGATATTAGTAAAACCCAGAATGTGCGATGCTGTCTGTCCTTTGGGATAATAACGTTTTGACTCCGTCAAAAAACCTATTTCCTGTTCCTTGTAGCCAAATTCTTCTTTTAACGCATAAACTTTGCGCACGGCATCCACGTCCATTTTCCTCTCAAGCCAGATAAAATCCCTTTTTTTCTTTTTTAAAAGCGACATATTCAACCGTTTCAATGAAACCTTTATTAAAGGAGCGAGTTTTCTGGAAAGATTCCGAGTGTCTTCTATTTTCGAGGGCGCGGCATAGAGTGAATCTGATTCTACATTCGCGGCTATCTCTCTCATCTTTCTGTCCCAGATAATTCCTCTCTGAGGCTCAAGAGTCTTTTCGCGGCTATACTGCCGCACTGCCCTTTCTGATAATTTCTCATGATCAAGGACCATAATATCTATAAGGCGGAAAAATATGACCGCAAATCCAAAAAAAACAATCGTAATCAGGACCAGAGCCCTCTTCTTACATTTCTGCAGCGGTATCTTTTTAGGATCTTCATCCCAGAGTTTGCGGACTTCCACTGCTTTTTTTCTTCTTTTAACCATATCCCTTACACGCTCTCATTCCTCATCCCATAATATTATCATTCTAATTCCCCTCATGCAGATCATAGAAGCTAAATTAATAATCTATAAGCGCCAATCAAGGCAATCCTTGTTTCATCGATGCCCTGAAAGGCGCTGCCGCCGATATCCTTTTAACAAAATAGACATTCTCTCTTTCAGGCAAAGTCATGCCAAGACGTTTTATAGCGGTATTCTCAATCTTTTCCGTTGAATAAAAACTTGCCCTCTGCGCAACCCCCATTTTCCTCTCACGAATCAGTTCCGCCCTCATCTTATCAAGCGCACCAAGTTCATATTCCAGATTTACAACAGAAGCCCTCAACCATATAATTGCAAACAGACAGAAACCCAAATAAAGGACAACCCCGAATTTCAGGAGAAACCTCTTTTTATTATTATTCTTTATTCTTACAGTCATGTCCTCTCCCCCACCCTTAATTTCGCGCTCCTCGATGAAGGATTTAATTTTCGTTCCTCCGGGCCGGGCGATAGAGGTTTTTTGGTTATGATGTAAAACAGGCCTTCTTTTGCCAGTTTTTTAAAGGCATTCTTCACGATCCTGTCTTCGAGTGAGTGGTATGACAGCACACAGAGCCTTCCTTCTGTTTTAAGCAGTTCCACTCCCGTGTCTATGGCTTCCGTGAGTTCTTCAAGCTCTCTGTTCACCTCTATCCTCAGCGCCTGGAATGTCCTCGTCGCGGGATGGATCCTCCCCCTTCTCCTAATCATATTCTCAATTATTCCCGCGAGTTCCCTGCATGATTTTATCGGTTTTTTGCGACGGACATTTACGATTCCCCTCGCTATCTTCCTGCTGAACCTTTCCTCCCCGTATTGCCATACTATCGCGGCAAGGTTTTTCTCAGAATAGCTGTTTACCACTTCAGCCGCTGTCAGCCGCTGCCCCTGGTCCATCCTCATGTCGAGAGGTTCGTCCTTTAAAAAGCTGAATCCTCTGCCTTCTGATTTTAAATGTAATGTGGAAACCCCGATATCAAGCAGAATACCGTTCACCCTTTCATATCCGAAGCTGTTTACAACTGTCTTCATATTTGAAAACCTGTCCTTTGCAAAGCATGTGTTCCGGTATTCTTTCAAGCGGCTTTTTGACGCCTCAATTGCCATATCATCCCTGTCTATCCCTATCAACGTACATCCCCCGGCGTGCTGTAAAATCGCTTCCGCGTGTCCTCCAAGTCCTATTGTGGCGTCAACATATATGCCGTCCCGCTTCGGGCGAATCATCTCCACTACCTCCCTTAAAAGCACAGGCACATGCTCTATATTCATTTGCCCTGAAGATGAAACGGGATTAAAGGCCATAATTTGAAAGCTTCTCCTCAACGGATTCCTGATCAATCCCTTCAAGTTCTGTAACGGCGTCCCAGTCTTTTCTGTTCCACAGTTCTATTTTTTCTATCTGTCCTACTATCGCAATGTCTCCGTTAATGCCGGCATCCTCTCTGAGCGCGGCCGGCACTAAGACCCTTCCCTGTTTGTCAAGCTCACATTCCGTTGCCGACGCAATGACCCTTCTCTTAAAAAGCTTAATGTCTTTATCCATTTTTGGAAGGTCCCTCACTTTTTCTTCAAGCCTGTTCCATTCTTCCTGCGGGTATATATGGAGACAGTGATCAAAAAGCGCATTGGTAACGTAAAGTTTTGTGTTATAATGTGCGGATATAATTTTCCTGAAAGGAGACGGAATGATTATTCTGCCTTTAGGATCAACTGTGTAATAATATTTACCTGAAAAAGCCGGCATCTTCCACTATCCTCCACTATAAACCACTAACAAACATTTTATGCAGGTCATCACTGCTTGTCAAGGGAAAAATAAATATTTTTTATAAGTACTATATTTTGTGGTCTTGAACTGATAAAGATACAACCTGTGGGTGTTTAGTATTGAATAATTCCATTAAAAAAAATGGGGAATCATAAATTGCCATGCCATGACCCCTTCAGGTTTTTTATTTTAACGTTCTTTATGACCTGTGCTTAATGTATATTGAAGCTTTGACCCCGGTCGCAGAAACCTTTTTCTTTAATGCCAGATAGCTAAGATAGTTCTTTACATCTGCAGATTCCAAAACAGCAGCATCTCTCGTCTTCACATCTTTGATATAATTCAGAAACCTTTTTATCCAGTGTATATATGTATGCTC
>JAUVPO010000193.1 GCA_030598625.1 Deferribacteres bacterium
AAACCAAATCAAAAAATATATCTGTTTCCGGTCCTTCATGGTGATGATGTGTTGTTTTCCTTATTTGAACAGATGAACGGCGCCTATTTCCCGATAAACCCGGAGAATCTGCCGTCACAGATTCAATACATAAAACAGAATTCTGCTGGTTTTTTAAAGGAGCATGGAATCAACATATCACAAATTCTCCTGAATCATCCCGACGGCGGTTACGGTTATCGCATTGTTAATGAGGGCAGGTCAGTGGTTTATCTTACGGATAATGAATTGAATCAGCCTTATAAGAAGGCAAATGAATTTGACGGGTTTGTCCGGTTTTGTGCTGATGCGGACGTATTAATTCATGATGCTCAATATCTTGAGAAGGACATGCCCCACAAGCATGGTTGGGGGCACAGCCTCGTAAGCCAGGCCTGTAAGTTAGCTGAAGCGGCAAATGTCAAACATCTGGTCCTTTTTCACCATGATCCTGACAGGACAGACAGCGAGATCGACTTCATTCAGGAGGACGCCCTATTATGGTTCAAAAAGAACAAGACCGGCATTCAATGTACGGTCGCTTTTGAGGGGCTTGAACTAAAGATTTAAGAGGTGTAATATTATTTATTGCAGGTATTACGCAGACTAAATGACGCAGGTCGCATCATTTGGGTCGGGTATCAGCTGGAAATCTTATCTGTGAAAGGAGTAACTGTTTATGCAAGGAACAAAAGCGGCGGTGTTAATGATATTTTTTATTTCTTTTTTAGCAGGGTGCTCAACAACAGGCAGTTTGCCGACTGATACAAAAGAATTGCAGAAATCAAATGATATAAAGACCGTTTCCGTATTAACATTTACATGTTCATCTCCTGTAATAGCTCGCGATGTTCGAAACGTGATCATAGAGTCCTTACTTTCTGGCTACTCTGTAGTAATTGGTGATAACGCTGATGTTGTGATCAGGGGCGATATAATCCTTTCCGGTGATCAGGTTTCAACTGCGTCTGAGGGGTATGTTTCAGAAATGCGCGCGCAGATTATAGAAAACAGCAGAATACTGGATTCTATTGTTGTTACTCAAGTTAGCCCTGGTTCATCAACCCCTGAAGCTGCGGATGTTATGGGGAGGAAAATGGGAAAAAAGATTAAAGAATCACTTTCGAATTTTGGGCAGTAATGATTTTAAAATTTCATTACCCTGTAAAAGAGTTTTTATATCCTCTCCGCCATCCATATTTTTTATTTCAATTTCCCGGTTCTTTAATTCATCTTCCCCAAGGACAACGACGTTTTTAGCGCCAATGCGGTTTGCCTTTCTCATCTGGCTGCGGAGGGATGTGTTGTCATAATTAATTTCAACCCAAAGGCCGTTACTACGTAATTGTTCGGCAATTGAAAGCGCTTTTTCGGAAGCTTCCGGCCCTAAGGGACATATGAATAATTCCGGCCCTTCTGTTATATTCAGTGAATCCCTGATGAGCGGAATAATTCTTTCCATTCCCATGGCAAAACCAATGCCGGGCGTCGCCGGTCCTCCGAATTCTTCTACCATGCCGTCATATCTCCCTCCGGCTGCCACAGCGCTCTGGCTTCCAAGGTTTTCGCTGCTTACCTCAAAGGCCGTCTTTGTGTAGTAATCCAGTCCTCTCACTAAGTTCGGGTTTATACTATGAGGCACATTGAGAAGGTCGAGGTTTTTCCTGAGATCGTCAAAATGGTCTTTACAGTCACTACACAGATATTCCAGCACCGGCGGAGAGCCTTTCCTTGAATCGATACAGGCTGGAACTTTGCAGTCGAGAATTCTCAGGGGGTTTGCATCATAACGCCTCCGGCAGTCACTGCAGAACGTATTTAATTTATCGCCGAGATATATTTTCAGCGCCGACCTGTAAGCGGGCCGGCATTTTTCGCAGCCTATGGATGTAATCTCAAAATTAAGCCCCTCAAGACCGATGCTGCTCAGGATCGCGGAAAGCATTGATATGATTTCCGCGTCGAGCTTCGGGTCATCTATCCCCATTGCCTCGGCGCCTATCTGGTAGAATTGCCTGTATCTGAAAGCCTGCGGACGCTCATAGCGAAACATCGGGCCCGCATAGTAAAACTTCTGGGGCGCGGGGTCGTTATAAAGGTGGTGTTCTACATATGCCCTTACAAAAGGCGCTGTTCCTTCAGGCCTTAAAGTTACGCTGCGGCCGCCTTTATCCGGGAAGGTATACATTTCTTTTTCAACAATATCGGATGTTTCACCGATACTTCTCGTAAAAACGTCCGTTGATTCCATTATCGGGAGCCTGATTTCCCGATAACCGTAGTTTTTAAAAATGTCCTTTGCTTTAGTTTCGATGTGCTGCCAGATGGAAATCTCAGGCGGTAAAATATCCTGAAGACCTTTGAGTGTCTTATACTTCATTCGAGGTTTCTTTTTCACGTTCCGCATCAAATTCCATCATCCTGAGATGGTTTTCTATCAGCCTTTTCAATTCTTCTTTGAAATGTCTCCTGATGCCTTTCAGGTCGGTAATGTCCTCATGGATTTTTATGGCTTTCTCCTGGGCATGTTTCATTATTTCCGCTGAGTTTAATTCGGCCTCTTTCCTGATAAGTTCAGCAGCCTGCCTGGCGTTGTTCTTGTATTCTTCAACCATCTGCTGGGTGCTTACGAGAGTGTCTTTAATGGTTGTCTCTATATTCTTGTACTCCTTTAACTGTTTCTCAAATCTTCTCGCTTCTTCTCTCAGATTGGAGTTTTCTCTAAGGAGTTCCTCCATTTCTTCCCTGATAAGTTCAAGGAAGGAATCGACTTCCTCCATGTCAAAACCTTTGAGTCTTGTCCCGAACTGCTTTTGCTGGATATCAAGCGGAGTTATTCTCATATATTTTCTCCTTCCAAAATATTTATTCTATATAATCTGTTTGTCACCTCATTTTCGATGCTATATCAAATAACGACGCAATTATAAAATGTTTAATAAACATAATTATTAAAATTACTATCAGAGGGGATATATCTACGCCCATTGCCATTCCGAGGAGTTTCCTTACCGGTCTTAAAACAGGGTCTGTAACCGTATGTAAAAACCGGACAATCGGATTGTAAGGGTCCGGGTTTACCCAGCTGATGAGGGCGGAGATTATGATAATCCACATGTAAATCGATAAGATGCTATCAAGGATAAATGCGACTGCGTGAAATAGATTGCCGAATACAAACATTTGACTTCCCCCTTTTCGATATAAAAAAGCTTTTTAACCGGTTCTGCCTAATTCTTCCGCCCTGTTTTTTGCCGCGGCAACCGCGGCTATTACAGTATCTTTAAATCCTTTCTCGTCAAACGCCTTAAGCCCGGCGGCCGTAGTGCCTCCCGGAGACGTTACCATTTCCCTGACCTTTGATGGACTCATCCCTGAGCCCAGCAGTTTTGAAGTGCCGATCATGGTCTGAACGGCAAGGGTAAGCGCATCGTCATTTTTAAGTCCCATTCTTATTCCGCCTTCCGCCATTGCCTCGACAAAGAAGGCAATGAAAGCGGGACCGCTGCCTGAAAGGGCGGTTACCGCGTTCATGAATTTTTCGGGTAAGACAATGACCTTTCCCACGGACATGAAGATTTCCCTGACAATAGTTATGTCCCTGTCGGTAAAACATTCACACATGGCCATTACGGTCATTCCTTCCTGAACAAGGGCCGGGGTATTCGGCATGACCCTGACGAGTTTTTTTGTCTTCAGTTTTGATGTTAAATATTGCAGGGTAATCCCGGCGGCAATTGACACCACGGTCTTTTCTTCCGTGATTGCTTCACCTATTTCATTAACAACCGTATCTATATTCTGTGGCTTGACGGCAAGAATTATTATATTACACGAGGAGGCGAGTTCTTTATTGGATTCCGTTGTTTCTATCCCGTAAACCTGACGCAGCAGCTTCCTTCTCTCCTCTTCCGGTTCAGAGACGGTTATATCTTTCATGCCCTGAAAGGTTATCCCCTTTATAATGGCCTCCGCCATGTTGCCGCCGCCTATAAAGCCTATTCTTGAATTGGTGTTTATCATAATTCTAACGCTTAATAATTTCTTTCCCCGAAAATAGCGCTCCCTA
>JAUVPO010000109.1 GCA_030598625.1 Deferribacteres bacterium
CGCACCAATTGAATGTCACTGTTTTAATGTAGATTACTTTGGAACTGTGGTTAACCTTTCGGAAAAAGGTATGTTTATCAGATCTCAGAAGATAAGCTTTCCTCTTGAATCACAACTTTATATATTGATTTCCTTAAATGATGAGGATAGATTATATTGCCACGCTAAAGTCAGCAGGTTAACAAAGTCAAATGGTTATTATGACGGGATAGCTGTTGAACTCCTGGAACTGCCCCATGAATATTTGGCCTGCCTTGACAGTTTGAGATTAAAGAGGAACATAAAGAGTATCCGGAAAAAATAAGATCGCAACACCTGTCAGGACCGATAATGCATCCTGGTTGATTTCTGTTTAACCTATAAAATCAATAACTTCCAGGTGGTCCATAAGAGGCCCGGGGATGTTATCTGCAGTATCGGCAGTTACTATAAATATAACATTTGAAAGGTCAAAGGGCACATTGAGATAATGATCTATAAAATTTTGATTCTTCCCGGGTTCAAGCACCTTAAGTAATGCAGATGAAAAATCCTTCCCTGTACTGTCCAGACCGTCAAGCATGAGAACCGGGTCTGTAGACTCTGCCCGCTGAATTGCTTCAATGATACATCCCGGTAGTGCTCCCGCGTCTTTCCTTCCGCATCCGGTGATTTCAGTTTCATCCTTCAGTGTCCCCAAAGGAATCCTTGTAAATTTTCTTTCCAGAACTTCTGCAATGGATTTGCCAAGCTTGGCTTTACCTGTTTCAGACGGGCCTCTAAAACAGAGAACAGACCACTTTGAAGGCATCTTTGACATTTTTTTCCTGAATGCCTCGTTGATAACGGACCGCACTTCTTCAAGCTTAAAAGGTTTTGTAATAAAACGGAATACACCTTTCTCAAGGGACTCTAAAGCGGTTTTCCCGGAGGAAAAGCCTGTAATCATGATTACCAGGGTCTCGGGATTCTTTTTTTTCGCCTTTTCCAGCACATCCATACCGCTGACTTCCGGCATTTTGAGATCGGTTATAATAATATCAAACGATGATTCATTCAGTATCTTGATCGCTTCACGGCCGTTCGATGTTGTAGTTACTGTATAATTCTCTTTTTTACATAAACGCTCCAGGTGCTTCCTAACCATCTCTTCATCGTCTACTATCATTATTCGGGGGCTATCTGTTTCTAACGGTGCCCATCCAGCTAAATATTCAAGGACCTTTTCCTTCGAACTTTCACTAAGGCCGTAGTGCCCTTCAGCAAGGCCGCGCGCTACCCTGCCTGGATCAGGATTGTCCCCTGTTTTTTTGTTCCATGGAAGTCGTATGAGATAGTTAATGTATGTAATTCCTGTTGAATATTCGGCAAGCGCGGGGTCCATCCCTGATAATTTTTCAAGCTCGTAATCAGCAGCCTGCCGGACATTGGAAGGTATCCCGGTTGACGCAATTGTCTGCCCCAATTCCTTTAATGTCTCAGACTTTATTTTTTCTTTTGATTTCTTAAAAAAACCCATTTTTCTTGATACAGATAGACAATATTATTATATTTGCCCACCTGTTTTTTTTACTTTCAGCTGCGGTTCTTTAGGCAGTATAACAATTCTGCTTTGATTAAGTAAATTTGAGTACGCATCCGCCTTTATTCCAGGCTATATCTCTTAAGATACCTCTTTAGAATACAATGAAAATAAATTTTGTTTTTTATAGTGAAATGAAATAATATTATGATGAAAAATAAACACTTTATTGTCATTTTTTGTTAATATTTAGTGAATTGTAAAAAGTAATCTCCTGTCATTTCTTTAATATTTGTCGCTTAATACTATGAGAAGTCTGTATGATAGACTGGTATCCACATGGATAGGTTCTTTATTCTTAAGGCCTATTGAATCTGTCTATACACACCTGAGACAGAATCTATTGTTTCAAATCCTTGTCGTTGCAGTAGTACCTACCCTGTTTATGGGCATCGGTGTTTACTATCAATTCAGGAATATCTTGGAGCAGGGACTTAATAATCAATTGACCTGGCAGATTGTATACACACAGAAGTCTTTGGACAATTTTCTTGAGGAACACATGGCGGCCCTGAGTCTAGTCTTTGAATCCTACCCCATTGAACAGTTCAAAGATCAAAAAGGGATACAGCACATCTTTACTGAGCTCAATAAGAGATTTCCCAACTTTGTTGATCTTGGACTCGTTGACTCGACCGGCATTCAAAAAACGTATGACGGTCCATATTCCCTTGAACTTCTGAAAAAAAATTACAGCAATGAACCCTGGTTTCAGGAAGTTTTGGTCCGAAACCGTTTTATCAGCGATGTCTTTTTGGGAAATCAAAATATCCCGCATGTGAGTATGGTAATTAAGAGTCAGACCTTCGGCAAAGGGGAGTTCTGGGTCATTCGGGCAAACGTTAACACTTCGGATCTGGATAAAATGGTCAGTGCCATAAATTTGGGGTCCGAAGACGACGCCTTTGTTATTAACAGGGAATGTATTCTCCAAAACACCTCCCGCTTTCACGGAGGTATTTTAAGCCGTCATTGCATGCCGATGCACGAAACCGCGCAAAACGTCATGTGGACTGAAGGCAAAAACGCCAAAAATGAGGATGCGATCATTGCCTATACCAGTTTGCATAACAAGGACTGGACACTGACCTTTGTACAGCCGCTGTCGGAAAGGTACAAGTTCTTCTCTCCTGTACATCGAATAATGATCGGCGTAATGATAAGCGGTTTTGTTTTTGTTTTTATGTTTGCCTGGTTAATAACGCGAAACTTCGCCGTACAGCGCAGGCAGGCGGAGCAGGAAAAAGAGGCCTTTCTGCATACAGCCGAACAAACCGAAAAACTGGCCTCGATCGGCCGGCTGGCTGCCGGGGTCGCCCATGAGATCAATAACCCACTTGCTATAATAAACGAGGATGCCGGGCTAATGTCGGACCTGACCGAGATCTCGGATGACTTCCCGAACAAGAAGAAATTTGAAGACCTGCTGCGCTCGATCCAGTCATCTGTTAAGCGGTGCCGGACTATTACTCATCGTTTACTGGGCTTTGCGCGTCAGATGGACGTGAGCCCTGAGGCAATCGATATCAATGCCCTTATCAAGGAGGTTTTCGGCTTTCTGGAGAGGGAGGCCGTTAACCGGAACATTCATTTTACATTTAATCTCATGGAGAGTCTACCCATTATCGAGAGTGACCGCGGGCAGCTGCAGCAGGTTTTTCTGAACATCATCAACAATGCCATGGATGCTGTTGACGACAAGGGCGAGATTGGCATAAGCACCGGTCACAAAAACGGATCGGCCGTGGAGGTAAAGATTCGCGACAACGGCTGCGGCATTCCAAAAGGCAAGCTGAAACGGATTTTTGATCCTTTCTTCACCACGAAGGCCCGTGACAAGGGGACAGGACTTGGTCTGTCCATTACATACGGAATAATTAAAAAACTGGGAGGCAGGATTTCAGCGGATAGTGAGCTGGATAAAGGAACGACATTTATCATTGAACTACCGCGAAGTTACAAATAGTGAGCAGTAGGGGCGTAGCATGCTACGCCCCTACTAAAGAGGTTATATGTACAAAAATAAAGCAGATAGACTGCCGGAGGGCTGGAAAAAAAAGGGTATACATGTCAGGTCTTAGTTTGAGGACTGCCCAATTACAGGTCTTGGGCGGGGCATTGGCCCATCTTGCCCATGATGTCCAGAATCATCTGGCCATTATCAATGAGTCCGCCGGCTGGATGAAGGACCTGATGGAGTATAAGAGCAAAAAGAGGTTAGGCAGGATCGGAAGTTTGTTTAATAGGGGCAAGCAACGTGCCGTTCTCGAACCATACATGAATAACCTGAAAGCGATCGAAACACATATCAAGCAGGCGTCGATCATAACTCGGCGCCTTGGCAGCTTTGCACACGGCCTCGAAAAAAGCCGCTCAGTTTTTGATCCCGGCAAGGTCCTGGAGGAAATTCAGGATGTTCTTATGAAACAGACCAGTGATAAGGGGATCCGTCTGGAGTTAAAGCTGACCGGGGAGGCCTTGATGATCGAGACCGACCCTTCAGTTTTTCAACTGGCTGTGTTCGAAAATGTGGAGTACGTTATGAAGACACTGGAAAGTGGAGACTGCCTGACCCTGGAATCCGGGTTATGGGAGGGTCAATTTCAGGTGCGACTTACCGGTCCATGTTCTGGGGGAGTTATAAAAAATTCGGGTAAACAGGACTTCAATTGGTATATAATAGAAAACCTGGGAGGGCAGATACAGAAGCGGTTTGTTGATGAAGAGTGTGTTACTATTATGGCTTTTGCCTTGACCGGTAGTGAAGAGAGAGATTAATGAGCAGTTATAAAATAATTTAATTATGGAAAGGAGTTGAAAACATGAAAAAGATGAAAGTATTGCTGGTAGATGATGAGATAGAATTCGTCACTACTCTGTCCAACCGGCTGGGGATGCGCGGGATAAAGACAGATGTGGTCCATGACGGGGAGCAGGCCCTGGAATACGTGAAGAAAGATGAACCCGATGTTATGGTACTCGACCTTAAAATGCCGGGCATGTATGGAATGGAAGTGTTGCGGCAACTGAGCAAAACCAATCCCAATATCCAGGTAGTGATACTGACCGGACACGGCACTGACCGCGATGAGGACGAATCAAAGAGGCTGAAGGCATTCGATTATCTCAGAAAGCCAACGGACATTGATACTCTGGCCGACCGCATCCAGGGCGCTTACAGCTTTAAAATGGAGAGTATAATGACTGCCGCGACTTTTGCTGAAGCGGGAGAGTTCGATACAGCACGTGAAATTGCCAAAGAATCAGAATCACCGAAAACAGTCGGGGAAATGTTCAAGGACGAAGAAAAAAAATAAGATTAGGTCCCTCCGGATTATACTGTAACTAAGGGAGATTTTAATGGCAGATATCAAGCTGTTGCTGGTAGATGACGAGGAAAGTTTTGTTTTGACACTGGGTGAACGCCTTCGCTTACGCAACTATGAGACCAGGACTGCCACTAACGGAGAGGCAGCTCTCTCCGAAATTCAAAAGGAACGGCCTGATATAGTTTTGCTCGATCTGAAGATGCCGGGTATGGGCGGCATGGAGACCCTGGAAAAGATCAAGACCGAAGATCCAACTATCGAGGTCATTATGCTTACCGGGCAGGGAGATAAGCAAAGCTGTGAAGAGGGATTAAAGGCCGGTGCCTCCGATTACATCGTGAAACCAATCGATATCGGGAATCTTATGGACAAGCTGCGGGACATCAGAAAAAAACGAGGCATGGAGTGAGTATGCGTATGAGCAAGAGCAGCAAGTTATGATACATGACAGGGAAGAGATATTGCGCGAAAAGCAGATGGCCTTTATTGGCAAGACGCTGATGTCTTTCCCTCACAACATCCGGAAACGTCTGGCCGCGATCAGTGAGTCAGCCGGTTCGCTGAGCGGCCTCTTGGGACAGGCTGACCAATGGAACGATGAAGACCAGCAAGAATTTACTAAAATCCTGTCGACCATTGAGAATCAGGTCAATATCCTGTCCCGGAAAGGCATTTATCTTGATCGATTTGCGCAGCGGATGGATAAGACATTCATCACTCTTGATCCGGGGGAAATCGTAGAAGAAGTCGTGTCCTTCTCAAGCCGCTTTGCGCGTATGCGCCAGGCTTCCCTTGAACTCGAAACGGCCGAACGCGTTCCGGGTCTTTACAGTGATCCCCTCCGGATTTACTTTCTTGTTTCGATAATGATTGATGATATGCTGGAGCGGCTGGAAAAGGGCGGAAAGGTCAAAGTGCGGGTGGACCGGGCAGATAATGAAGTGCTCATCGAGGTGCAGGGGCATGGTCTTCCGGATACCACAGCACCATCAGCAGAAGGAATTGGCCGTTGCCAGTCCGAAGGCCGACAGGCAGTTGATGATCTCGGAGGCCGTCTTGAGACATCTGCAATTGGACCAGGTATAAAAAAGACGTCCCTTTTTCTGCCAATAAAACATGCCCCGGAAGACTTATGACACCGACATATCTATCACCTTAAATCATGGAACGCAGACGTTACAAACGAATAACAGTTGATCTGGAAGCCAGGTTGTTTTTGGGCCGAACCGGTTATTCAGGAATTATAAGAAATATTTCCGAAGAAGGGATGTTTGTGAGAACTTCTCCTATATATAATCCAATAGACCTTGGTCCCGGAGCAACACTTCATATAGAATGCCGGCTCCCTGCGGGTGAAGAAATCAATTTGAATTGCTCGGTAAAATGGTCACTGAAAATACCGCCTGAGAATTTAAGAAGCTGCATCGGCATTAAAATTATTGACCCGCCTGTAGAATACAAGGAATTTTTAAAAACATTGTTGTAACTTTGACACAGTTTTGTGACCTGCCTGTTACCTCTAAAGTAGGGGATTAAAATAGGTAGTGTTCAGTAAACATATAAGGTAAGTATTTGGGATATCTTCCTCTCCCTTTTTCAAAGATCACAATTTGTGATCTTTGAGCAG
>JAUVPO010000118.1 GCA_030598625.1 Deferribacteres bacterium
AGGGATTTTCTTTTCCGCGGGATTCCCCCTGGAATGGCAGCTTGTGCATAATGCGTTTATAATGTCCTCATCGTAGGAAATTTTTCCATACGGCCGTGCCCATAATTTTATCTGGTTGGCGCCGTTGTGGACAAGATGACACACTCCGCACTGACCTGACTCATTTACTGTCTGGCCTAACAGGTTTTTAGTCTCAGGATCGGTGACATTGAGGTCATGGTCCGTTCCATCAACAAATGCCTTGTCCGCATGACATGTTTTACATAAATCGGATGACGGCGAGTTTGTTTTTCTCAAAAAACTGTTCCTGGCATCTCCTTCCATATTTTTGAATGTGTAATTCAGGACAGGATTTTCCGGACTCCATGTATGCGGCTCATGGCATGTAATACATACTATTTTACCGTCCGGCGTTCTATTGCCGTTTTCGTCAAATAACGGTAGTGTCGTCGAGATATTGAATTTCTTTAAAGTTACATCCACGGGATGGTAGTTGTCTCCGATCAGTTTGGCTTTCGCCGCCCCGTTTTTATTATGGCAGGTTGTGCATAGCTGCGTGACAAAGTCCCTGTCCCCTGAAAGATTTTTTGCCCACAGATGATCGGCTTCCGCATTGTGGGGAATGTGACATACGCCGCATGGCCCTGAAACAGCCGCGTTGAATCCCTGCACGTTTTTCTCTTCAGGCGCCGTTATCTGAAGGTTGTGGTCGGAAGCGATTAACTGTTTTTTGTCGGTATGGCATGTCAGGCACAGTACCGATGAAAGGTTTGATATTCTCAGGAAACTGTTCGATGAGTCGCCCTCAACATTTTTCCCTCCTTTATTTGCAGGATTATTCGGGTCCCACTTGTGAACATTATGGCAGGTAAAACACTGTGTCCTGCCTTCGGGGTCCTTTGTCCCGTCTCCAAGGAACAGAGGAAGTTCATCCATGGGAAGATTGTCTTCCGGAAGTTCGGCATCTATTGGATGCGAGTATCTGCCGACGGTTTTTATCTTGTAATTCGTGTCCTCGCCGTGACATGTCAGACAGAATTGGGTAGCCGGATTTCCTTCCCTGAGCGGCCTTGCCCATAGTTTTTTACCCACCGCATTATGGGGCGTATGACATGCGCCGCACGGGCCTGATTCAGATAACGGCTGTTGTTTCAAGTTTTTCTCATCAGGGAGGGTCATTCGCAGGTCGTGTTTTGTGTCAATCAGATTTGTTTGTTCCACATGGCAAAGCATGCACAGCTCGGAGTTCCTGTTGTTCATTACCAGTATCTTGTCCCCTATTGCCCCATGCATTCTGTGGCAGGACTGACATATTACCTTGTTCCTGTCCGTCGCTTTTGTGCCTCCTGACTCGAATAGAGTGTCAGGCAATTCAAGCGCCGTTGTATGCAGGGGGTGTCCATTGGAGAATTTGTAGGAAGCCTCGTTTCTATGGCACTTTTCGCATAAACTTGAATCAATATTCAGTTCCCTGAATACAGAGGTCCGGCCCATGGGGTTGCCGTGAGGAGACGCTCCCTTACCATGAGCGGAATGGCACGTTCCACAATATATCTCCCCTTTTACACTTAAAGGGAGGTCGCCCGGGACCGTAACGTTTTTTGAGGGTTTTACAAATACCGGATGTCTGTTATATTTCCAGGTTATATACCGCGAATCCTTGACATATCCGTCATGGCAGCTATAGCATAGTTCTTCGGAGCTTACGACTCCCTGGGTGTCTTCCATAAGAATAGTCCCGGGCTGCCATTCAATCAAGGTTTCCTTATCGGTCCTGAAGTCGTCCAGCCACATAATGTGGCAGACAACACAATCTCTCTTTGAAGACATTTCCAGGGCAAAGGCAGGTGAAGCTATCATGAAAACTATCGGGACAATCAATAAGCAGATTACAGGTCTAACGATACTTGACATAAGTAAAAAATGAGGGTTCGAGGACCCGGGACTGGATCTTTTATTTATTTTTACTCCAATATCTTTAACGCGGTTATTTTATTGTCTCTCATTTCCACTATTAACAGTCTATCATTTTTGTCAATGACAATGCCTACGGGTGACTTAAACACTCTCTTTTTATTTTTATCGCAAACAACTCCGAGAAAACGTCCCATATCCGTGAACGCCTGAATGACTCCCATGTAGCTGTCGCTGATAAACAGCCTGTTTTTTTTGTCTATCGCAACGCCTTTAGGCCTGAATAAACTGCCCGGCAGCACACCCCAGGAACCGATGTTTGTAATGAATTTCCCGAAAGGATCGAACTTCTGAATTCTTGTATTCAGCACATCCACGACAAGGATTTCATTAAATTCATTTGATGTCATAATCCCGGGATATCTGAATTCACCGTATCCCTCGCCGAACTTCCCCCATTCGAATTCAAAATCTCCATTCTGCTTGTACACTTTTATCTTATGGTTTTCGTTGTCCGAAATATACAGGCGATTTTTCAGCCTGGACACTACAATATCAGCGGGATCAGGGGTCTTCTCCCCGGGCGAGGTTCTGACCGAAAACATATAAAGAAAGCTGCCTTTGGAATCAAAGACCTGAATCCTGTGATTGCCTGAATCCGCGATAAAGACTTTCCCGGTTTCAGATATATCGATTCCAAGGGGATATTTGAATTGCCCTTTGCCGTCTCCTTCTGTGCCGAAATCGAATTTCCACCTGCCGTCTCCGCTCACCACTATTATCCTGTTGTTAACGCCGTCAACTAAATATATATCTCCGTTCGGCGCTATGGAGATATCGCTTGGCTGATTAGCTCCCGGATTAATGTTGAAGAGGAACTTCGTGTTGATACATTCCAGGGCGGAAGAGTTGATTGGAATGCCCTGAATGAAAAAGATGACTATTAATATCAGATAAATATGAGGACGTCTCAATGCAATTTTACTATCATGAAAGTTAATAAGGGTCCAGGTTTATAACTTTGGATTGAATCGTTTTGACCTGGACCCTTATTAACTTATCAGAATTTTGGTTTTATTTAAACAGATTCGGTATATAGAATTTTTCGTATTTGGTAATCATGCCCGTGATGTTCAACTGCTCCAAATCCACGGTCCTGTTTGACGCAAATCCCAATGCCCTGAAATCAAGAAGTCCTTTCCTGGAATGGCAGTCTTTGCATTCATGCCCTTTCGCTTTGATATTGACATGGAACTTCTTTTTTACATTATCTCTTTGCTCGGGGGTAAGCTCATCTCTTACGTTCATGTAATCCTTGGCTAAATCCGACTCCTGCATCTGAAGCGCAGCCTCAATTTCCCCATCAACCATGAAATAAGGCGCTATCTTGGAAAAAAGGTCCTCAACCTCCATAAGATTTCCTGTCTCCGGGTCATAACTTGTGCCGAAAAAAGGCCCCTTGGGATTTTCACTGAATGGATTGTACCATCTGTAGGCAACAGTCGCCCCCTTTTTTTCTTCTATATGACATGTTTCACAAACAGAAAATTGTGTATGCATGTTTAAGATCGCCCTGACTTTTTTGTTCTTGCTGTGTGGATAGTCGGAGTGGCATATATAGCAAACAGGACGCACCTTATCAGGGAGTTGAGGGTATGCCACGACATTATGGAAATGTCTGTGAACCTCATATTCCTCCTGTTTTTTTACTTCTTCCAGGATTTCCGACTTTTGCGTTTCCTCTATCTTTTCCTTTATAGGAACTAATACCGCCGGGCCGTGAGGAGAAAAAGTAATCTGATATACAACCGCTATTAACACTGAAAGCGTGATTATTTTAAATATAAAACCGATCACATAAACTATCTTAGGATGTTCCAATCGCTTTGGTTCGCCTGGCAATTAAAGGTCACCTCCTTTACTTCGTATCAAAGCCGTTTTCCTTTAAAATTTTTTTCATGTATTCTCTTTCCTCGGGGATTTCTTTGAGATTGGTCACGTATTCTAAAAAGTGCTCTTCTATTTGATGTTCCCTGGTAATTTTTCCTGTCAGAAAAGACCACTGAAGAGGGAATCTTCCCGGCACGAGATGTACATTTGACCAGTGCCAGAAGACAATAACTGTAATTGCCATAATCGCCTCGTCGGCATGCATTAATCTTGCGAGGTCCTGGAAGAACCGGGGATTAGGCGAGATGGTTGCTATTAACTCCGGATATAAGAGTGATGTTCCCGCGGATACGAGCACAAAAGTTCCCCACAATATCGCGATATAGTGAAGCTTTTGCTTGTACATGAATTTTTCCATCTTGGGCCTGTGCTGCTCGCGGCCTGTAAAATACTTAATATCGTGGACTATATCATGTAAGTCTTTTAAAAGCGGGACCTGCGTTCTTTTAATATCAAATCGCTTTTTCGCAATTTTTTGTATGGTTCCGCCGATAATTGTAAAAAGATGGTAAATGCTTGCCAAGATCATTATGCCTGCGGTTGCTCTGTGAATTACCCGTGCCGCGTCCGGTCCGCCAAACAGCTTCATCACATAAGGCGCCCACCAGAGGTCACTGAAATGTAAAGTGAGTCCGGTAGAAGCAAGGATGAGAAAAGTCACAAATGTCAGGAAATGCTGAATAACTATGTGATATGAGTATCGTGGAAGGTCGCCCAGAGGGTCCGACTTTACATATTTATAGATGTCCCTCGGAATATCTCCTACCCCTTCAACGAATGTAACGTCTCTCACGGCAATTGTCGCTTCAGAATGAATTTCAGTATTTTCAGTAGTAGGTTCCATTATGCCTCCTTGTATATTTACTTAATCATGGCAATAGCTACTTGGGCTTGCGTTTTGATGTCCCGCGCCATGATGTGCCGTGTATGATCTGCCATTCAATGCCATCCTTCTTTCTGCCGTATGTTTCGAGGATGGCCAGGCCGATCAGACCGAAGACGGACCCATAAAATACAAGCGTTAGAGCCATGTTCAAGGAATATAAGATCGGTTTTTCATGGGGTTCAATAGCTGAATGGACATCAATTTGGGCAAACTTTTCATTTGCTTCTTTATGGCATTGTTTGCAGGTCGTCGTCAGGTTGTTTTTATGGACCGTGGAATCTTTTTCATCTTTTTTGTAAATATCATGTATGGCGCTTGTGGCATGGCAGCTCACACAATCAGCTGTCGCTTCCGAGCCCAGAGCAACTGCCTTGCCGTGGATTGAGTCGGTATAGGTTTCCACTGATTCCAGGCTCTCTTTGGAGACATTGAATTTTTTCATTAAGTCAACTTCCGCGTGACAATTTTTGGCGCATAACATTACAATTTCACGGCGTGTACGTGAGGTTTTATGCCTGAGGCGGTGTGTAATGTGTTTATAGGCTTGCGTAACTCCTTTTCTTTCGTGGCAGTTCAGGCAGCGCTTCAGTGTTGTTTCAAAGGCGATCCTGTCTTCTCCAACTTTTGTAAACTGGGGGTTCGGGTGGCAGTATTTACAGTATGGTTTTGCCGCCTTTAATTCTTCAGTGTCCCCTTCTTTCATACCGTGGACACTCCTGTCATATACTTCTATTATTTTTTTATGAGAAAAGTTTTCTTTGGAAAAAGGGGGCTTAATGTGGCATTCATTGGCACAATTGACTTCATCGGTTACGGTGTCGTGGGGGATTTTGGTAATGTATGAATGGCAGTCCCTGCATGGGACATTTCTGTGAACGGTGTTGGCATAGATAGTTTCACTGACAAAATAACTCCTTTTCCTCCCCTCTTCGTCAATTCGGCCGATTTGCGCATACTTATGGCACATAAGACAATTTTCCTTGTCCGCCGCTTCCACCCGATAACCGGTTAGTGAGAGAGAAAATAATATTGCAAGGAATAAAGACGTTTTTATAATTACCCTTGATAATTCCAAAGCTTACCCTCCTCCCTGTTTCCGCATTTTATAATCCCCATATGACAAAGGCACTGAGAAATCCATTCTAAAGCAGCTGTCTTCACCATTTGCTATACTTATAACGACATTTAAAACATAAAAGCAATTTTAAGCATTTCTTATAACTCTATAAATTATTTTTCTCTGGAAAATTGAGTGAATATTATTAACATTAAAAGAATTTTTGTCAAGCGGTTTGTATTTTTTGCGTAATCCTTCTTTTTTATGCTCCTGGTAATTATATGCGCTATATCTGATGGAAGGTTATTAGTAAATTGTTTATCTTTTCAGTATGTTACTTCTCTATCTCTTCTTTATCTTTATGG
>JAUVPO010000045.1 GCA_030598625.1 Deferribacteres bacterium
AGCATATAGGCTCCCAGATAACTGCAACGAAACCGTTCGTTGACGCCCTGAAAAAGGTGATCATGCTCGCACATAACCTCATATCAAGGGGCATTAAAATCAAATATCTTGATATAGGCGGCGGGCTTGGAATACCTTATAAAAATGACCGTACACCTTATCCTGTAGATCTCTCAAAAGCAATAATGCCGCTGCTGAAAAAAAATATTTTTCACCTTATCATTGAACCGGGAAGGTCAATCACGGGGAACGCGGGGATACTCGTAACAAAAACCCTCTACCTGAAAAAACAGCCGGAAAAAGAATTCGTAATCGTTGATGCCGGCATGAACGACCTTATCAGGCCAAGCCTTTATAACTCATTTCATGACGTGCTCCCTGTAAAGAAACACAGACGCGCTAATATCCTCGCTGATATCGTCGGTCCTGTATGTGAATCCGGGGATTTCTTAGCGAAAAACAGGAAGATCAGCCGCGTTATGCAAGGCGAGCTTTTAGCCGTAATGAGCGCGGGCGCTTATGGATTTGCTTTAAGTTCAAATTATAACGGCAGGCCCAGGGCAGCCGAGGTACTGGTCAAGGGAAAAGATTTTTTTGTTATACGTGAAAGAGAAAAAAACAGGGACCTTACAAAGGGCTCTAAAATTCCC
Source organism: Deferribacteres bacterium (assembly GCA_030598625.1). Classification (GTDB taxonomy): domain Bacteria; phylum Nitrospirota; class Thermodesulfovibrionia; order UBA6902; family UBA6902; genus JAUVPO01. The sequence goes on from JAUVPO010000045.1 coordinate 651, forward strand.
GATTTTTTATCTTGAACGCTTTGAAAGAATTTAAAGATATAAGGAGATAATTTATCATGAAATTACAATTCATAAAAATGCATGCGCTTGGTAATGATTTTATAGTAATTGACGACAGGGATTCAAAGTTGAAAAAATTAAAGCACCTTTCTGAAAAGCTCTGTGATCGCAGATTCGGCATAGGCGCGGACCAGCTGTTATTGTTATGTCACTCCCGGAAAGCTGATTTTAAAATGCGTATATTCAATTCAGACGGTTCGGAAGTGGAAATGTGCGGAAACGGAATAAGGTGTCTCGGCAAATATATATGGGAGCATATACTCCGGTGCGATGAAAGCGTATTTGCAAGGAAATATTGCCAGTCAATCGACAGTATTTCAATTGAAACATCCGCCGGAATCAAGTTGCTCAACAAAACCCGGAACCTTTTTAAAGTAAATATGGGTGAGCCTATTCTTAATCCCGAACAAATACCGGTCAATGCCGCGCGGCTGCAAAAGAAGCTGAAGAAAGCTGAAATAATTCAATATCCTCTTAAGGTAAACAGCAAGACTTTTAAAATTAACTGTGTCTCCGTGGGCAATCCGCATACAGTAATCCTTGTAAACAATGTTGACTCGGTCCCCCTGGAAGAATACGGGCCTTTGATTGAAAATCACAATCTCTTTCCGAACAGGACCAATGTTGAGTTCATACAAATCATGAACCAAACCAATATAAAAATGAGGGTATGGGAAAGAGGCGCCGGTGAGACAACGGCATGCGGCACCGGGGCTTCCGCGGCAGTTGTGGCGTCATCTTTGCTCGGCATTACACAAAGAAAGGTAAATGTTCACCTGCCGGGCGGCAAATTGCTTATCGAATGGTCCGCAAAAGACAATAATGTCTATATGACAGGCCCGGCTATAACCGTATACTACGGAAGGATTGAGATATAGCATGAGGGGACTGGGTTTAACCAATGAAAATCAAATGCTCCACCTGTAAAAAAAAGACGGAATGGCTTGACAATCCTTATAGACCTTTCTGTTCGGAAAGGTGTAAACTAATTGACCTTGGAGCGTGGGCATCCGGAAAATACATGATTAAAACCGGGACTGAGGATGAAGCAGGGCAACAACCTTCAGAAGAGGAGACAGGAAATGCTTAACATGATCGTATCCGGCGCCTCCGGAAGAATGGGAAGCCGCATTATTATACTTTCAAGCGATTCAGAAGAAATCAAACTTACAGGGGCATTAGAGCGTAAGGACCACAGGTATTTGGGAAAAGATATCGGTGATGTTATCGGAATAGGCGCGGTTGGAATAAGCATTACCGATAAAGTGAAAAACATAACTGAAAAAGCTGATGTGCTTGTTGATTTTTCATCTCCTTCCGCAACAATCGAATGTCTGAAATCCCTTTCCGGTAAACCCATGCCTGTGGTTATAGGAACGACCGGCTTCAGCAAGGATGAAATAGAATATATCAGGTTATATGCCCAGAACACACCCTGTGTCTTTGCTCCGAACATGAGCGTGGGAGTCAACCTCCTTTTGAAAATATTATCTGACATAGCAAAAGTCACTCAAGATGACTATGACATCGAAATAGTTGAAGCGCATCACAGGCTGAAAAAAGACGCTCCTTCAGGCACGGCAATGAAAATGGCCCAGGTCATTGCCTCATCACTCAACAGGAATCTGGAAGAGACGGCTGTGTATGCAAGACACGGCCTTATCGGAGAAAGGACCAAAAAAGAAATCGGGATACAGACGATCCGCGCCGGTGACATAGTCGGCGAGCATACCGTGATTTTCGGCGGGCTCGGCGAAAGAATAGAAATAACCCATAAGGCGTCCAGCAGGGATACCTTTGCCAGAGGGGCGTTAAAGGCCGCGCAGTGGGTGCGCAAACAGACTCCCGGACTTTACGATATGCAGGATGTACTGGGACTCAAATAAATCAATCTTCCTTTTTCCTCTTAGCCAGTCCGTGCATAATCAGCGCCCTGAATTTTTCCTTCAGTTCCTCATCCTTTATATTCTTGACCGTGTTTTCTACATACCTTAGATCTTCGTCGGTTAATGTAAGTTCCGCTTCATCATGAACTTCTTTCACGGTCCTGGGCAGTTTACCCAATCTGAAACGAATTCCGTCCACATTATAGGGTTTCAACTTTTCGGAAAGCTCTTCTTTAAAAAAACTCAGGTGGTGCATCCATTGGGGCGTGTCAACAATAAGAGTAAGTGTTTTAGCTTTAATTACATCGGGGAAGGTATGAATTGAAATGGGTTGACCGACAATGTCTACCCATTTTTTTCTTATCGCATTAAGGACTGCTCCGCCTTCCAAACCAAAATCTTTGGCAAATTTTCCGAGAATACTGCGAAGAGGTTGCATATGCAGTCCCCTGAATCCCGTCTTCAGCTATCCCGCCTTCTTGATTTTCCCGGAACGAAGACATCTGGTACAGACATACAACCTTTTTGTGCCGTGTCCCGTATCAACCCTGACCCTTTGAAGGTTCGGCATAAAGACTCTTTTTGTCCTGTTATTAGCATGACTGACATTATTGCCTGTAACCCTCTTTTTTTCACAAACAGAACATACTGCCATATTTAATCCCTCCTGATTTGCATATCATTCCGATTACAGACATCACCGTTGTTAAGATGTCTAAAGATTGCATTAAAACGACTGGTTATGATAACATTAATTCGAACAAACTTACAACCCTGAATCGAAAAGGGTTTGAGGGCGAAGGCGGTCTTATTAATTCCCAAAAGGGATAAAAATAAACCCTGTTGATTTCAGGGCCAACGGATTTCAGTAATGAGAATATACGAGCTTTCCAAAAAGATCAATATAAACAATAAAGAAATACTTGCCAAACTCGCGGAAATGGGCATCCAGGCAAAGTCCCACATGTCGAATATCGATAAGGACACGACAAAAAAGCTTACTGATATCTTTGCAAAAAAACAGGAGCACGCAAAGGACAAAAAGAAGCCGGTTTCTCCCGTGAAAAAAGAAAAGGCGTCAAGGCCTGCCGCTCCCGGAAAAGCCGTTAAAGTCAAGGCTGCGGTTAAGCCGGAAAAAAAAGAAAAACCGGTAAATAAAATTAAGGCGGAGAAACCTGTTACGGAAAAAACGGAAGAAGTTAAAAAGCCTGTTGCCCCTCAACCGGATGAACTCCCTCAAGGAGAAATTATACCCGAGGTAGAAGAAGATGAAACAATCATTCCCGACAGATTTAAAAAAGAAGTAGAAACCGGGAAACTGTCAAAAATCAAGAGCAAGCCGGGAATGCAAAGGGCATTCGACTCTATAAGAAGAGTAGAAATATCAAAAAAAGGATACGATTTCAAACCCCGCTTTAAGAAACACGAAAAAAAACCTCATGCAAGAAAGACTGAAGCAGATGTCGCATCCCCTCCTACTCAGCCGAGGAAGCGTGTGCTTAAATTTCATGAAGGCACAACCGTCAAAGAACTTGCCGAACTGATCGGACAAAAACTTAATGACGTCATAAAAAAGTTCATGGAACTCGGTTATATGCCGACAATAAATCAGCCTGTAGACGCAGACGCGGCGCAGATTGTAGCAGAGTCCTTTGGCATGAAACTTGAACCACTGGTTGTTGAAGATGAAGAGGCCATGCTGGAAGAACAGGAAGTTGATGAATCCGCTCTCAGTCACCGTCCCCCTATTGTGACTATCATGGGACATGTTGACCATGGAAAAACCACTTTGCTTGACGCTATAAGATCTACGAGGGTAACGGAAACTGAAGCCGGGGGAATAACCCAGCACATCGGCGCATATAAAGTAACCCTGAAAGACAAGTCAGTAACGTTTCTTGACACTCCCGGTCACGAAGCATTCACTATTATGAGAGCAAGAGGCGCAAAAGTAACCGACATAGTAGTCCTTGTAGTGGCAGCCGATGACAGTGTTATGCCTCAGACTATTGAGGCCATTGATCATGCAAAGGCCGCAAACGTGCCTATTGTGGTTGCAATAAACAAAATTGATAAAGAAGACGCCAATGTTTCCAAGGTACAAAACGAACTCGCGCAGCGTGACGTTGTTCCTGAGGATTGGGGAGGCAAAAATATATTTGTTGAAGTTTCCGCGAAGGAAGGAACAGGCATTGAACGTCTGCTTGAAATGATATTGCTTCAGGCGGAAGTAATGGAACTGAAGGCAAATTACAACAGGACGGCGAGAGGCACAATTGTTGAAGCCAAGCTCGACAAAGGAAGGGGACCTGTTGGAACGGTCCTTATTAATACCGGTGAGCTTAAAGTTGGAGATCCTTTTCTTGTGGGGACAATCGCAGGCAAGGTGAGGGGACTGATAGACGATACGGGGGAAAAGATTGAAAAAGCCGGCCCTTCGACTCCTGTTGAAGTTATAGGTTTTCCCAATGTTCCGCAGGCGGGCGATATATTTACTGTTATGGAAGACGAAAGAAAGGCCCGACAGATAGCCGCGCACAGGCTTCATGAACAAAAAATCGTTGCTATTGCCCGAAAGAAAAAAATAACGCTTGATGATCTGTATGAAAGAGTCAAGGGAGGGGAAATCAGGGACCTCAACATGATAATAAAAGCCGATGTTCAGGGTTCCGTAGAAGCAATCAGAGACGCCTTGTCGAATCTTACCCATCCTCTGGTCAAGGTAAACATAATCCATGCCGGAGCAGGCGGCATTAATGAATCCGACGTTATGCTTGCCGCTGCATCAAACGCTATTATTATAGGATTTAACATAAGGCCGGATGCCAACGCATCCGGCATAATAGAAAAAGAGGGTGTTGATGTAAGGCTTTATAATGTAATTTACGAAGCCATTGAAGACGTTAAAAAGGCGCTGGAAGGACTGCTCGAACCTACCATTACCGAAAGGGTTTTGGGCAGGGCCGAGGTGAGAGAACTCTTCCATATATCAAGGATCGGGACCATTGCCGGCTGTTACGTGCTTGATGGGAAAATCTCCAGGGCCAGTGCCGGCGTCAGGGTGCTAAGAGACAGTGTCGTAATCTATGACAGCAAGATATCATCACTGAAGAGATTTAAAGAGGACACAAAAGAGGCGCTGTCAGGATTCGAATGCGGAATCATGGTAGAAAATTTCAATGATCTCAAAGTGGGTGATGTTCTTGAAAATTATGTCAAGGAAGAAGTGGCCGCCAAATTTGAATAAAATAAATTCACGTTTATTCCAGCAATTAATAACCGCATCCTCACTCTTTACAACTTGATAGTAATATGATCGTCGGGCTTCTTACCCTGGACCTGCATATACCCGGTGCAAACTCCCTGAAGTCAAAGCGGCTCGTCATCAGGAGTCTTATTGACCGGATAAAAAATAAATTCAACGTCTCCATTGCGGAAGTCGACGCCAATGATCTCTGGCAGCGAAGCGTTATCGGAATAGCATATGTCGCTAACGGGACCGTAATTATAAACAAGGTTTTTGAGAAAATCAGAAGCGTGGTCCTGAATACACATTCCGTTGAGTTAATCGATTCAACCATAGAAATGTTATGATACTGATTGTTATATCTCATAAGTACGGAGTCAGCCATGCACCCATATAAACGTTCTTTAAGAGTCAGCGATTTAATAAGAGAAGAAGTCGCCAACATTATAATGTACAAAATCAAGCATAAAACTCTCGGGTTCATCACGGTCACCGGCGCCAAGGTAAGTAATGACCTGAAGAACGCAACCGTGTACTTAAGTGTTCTTAATACGGAAGATAGCCTGAAGACAGTCAAAAAATTGAATTCATCCGCGTCCTTTATAAAGGGTGAACTCGGCAGGAGACTGAAGATGAAGTACGTGCCGTCGCTTATTTTCAGGATCGATGAGTCAATAGAATACGGCAGAAAAATCGACAAAATTCTTGATAATATTAAAGATAATAGTAAATCGGAAAGGAGCTCATTTGACGAAGATGAAGATCTCTTCTAAACTTCTCAATCTTGTTAAACAAAACAGGTCTTTTCTTATCGTAGGCCATATTAATCCTGAAGGGGATTCGCTTGGTTCCTGTCTGGCTCTTGCACTCGGCTTAAAAAAGCTCGGGAAAAAAGATGTTTGCGTCCTCAGCAGAGACCCTGTGCCTGAAGTCCTGAAATTTCTTCCATCCGCAAAGACAGTAAAGCAGAAACCGCCCCGAAAAGAATTCGACGTCGTATTTATAGTCGACTGCAATACAGTGGAAAGGACCGGCTTCGAGGGTTTTAATGCCGGGAAAACAGGCATAATAGACCATCATGTCCTCCCCGCTAATACTGCTGAATCTGAATTACACAAACCGGTTTCAGCAAGTCTTATTGACCCTGGCGCTGCTGCGGCAGGGGTGCTGATTTACAAGGTTTTGACTGCTTTAAAAGTGCCGATTGACAGGAGCATGGCCACAAATTTATACACTGCGCTACTGGTAGATACAGGAGGGTTCAGATATTCCAATGTGTCCCCTGAATCGTTGGAGATCGCGTCTCACCTTGTTGAGGCGGGCGCAAAACCGTGGAGCATCGCAAAAGAGCTTTATGAAAACGTCCCTTATGACTCATTGGCGCTTCTCGGTCTTTCTCTTTCAACTCTCAAAAAAAAGGACGGTATGGCCTGGTTCACGACAACAAAGTCCATGTTTAATAAAACAGGAACAACTGCCGAGGATTGTGAGGATTTCGTTGATTACCCAAGAAGAGTTCAAGACATCGAGGCCGCTGTTTTTTTCCGGCAGGACAGCGAAAAGACATTCAAGATCAGCCTTCGTTCAAAAGGCAGGGTCAATGTCCAGAAGATTGCAAAAAGCTTCAACGGAGGCGGACATGCCGCGGCTGCGGGGTGCAAGGTCAACGGCACTTTAAAGGAAGTACAGGACAAGGTTTTGAGAGCTGTCAGGAAAGCGATAAAAGAATTGTAACTTAATAAATTAAATGGATATTGTCTTAAACCTTAACAAACCCCGAGACATCTCGTCTCAAGACGCCGTATCAAAAGCAAAAAAAATAATGAAGGTAAAAAAAGCGGGACATACGGGGACGCTCGATCCGTCAGCCACCGGTGTTCTGCTTGTCTGTTTAAATAAGGCCACAAGACTTGCTTCGTATTTCTCTGCCCTTGATAAAGAATACAGAGTCGTTATGAAGCTTGGGGAAGTCACGGATACACAGGATGCGACAGGGAAAGTAATCGAAAGGTCCGAAGGGATTGAAGTCGACAACGCATTAATCAAGGATGCCTTAAGATCATTTGAAGGCAAAACAATTCAACATCCCCCGATGTTTTCAGCGCTAAAACATAAAGGCACGCCGCTTTATAAATATGCACGGAAGGGAATTGAAATAGAACGCAAATCCAGAGAAATTAACATCCGTCACATAGAACTTTCAGACATCGAGCTACCGTATGTCACCTTCAGTGCCGTCTGTTCAAAAGGCACTTATATGAGGACACTGTGCAACGATATTGGGGAAAAACTCTGCGTTGGAGCTCACCTCTTCGCACTTGAACGTACGGCAACAGGACAGTTTGATATCATAGACAGTCTGACCCTTGAAGAGTTGACCGATATCAGCAAAGGACAATCCATCGCTAAAGGCGTTTATACAATGGATGAGGCATTGTCCTGGCTTCCGGAATTCAAAATAAACAAGTTATTGACAAAGCCTGTTACGCACGGCAATCCGATTAAACTGAACAGCTTCCCGGAACCTTCCTCTGAGTTAAAAGCAGCGACAGGCATACGAATAAAATCAACCGATGGAGACCTGCTCGCAATCGGCAGCTATTCAGCTGACAGGAATATTATTAAAATGGATGTCGTGTTTGCCTGAAAAAATGAAAAAATCAACTTCCAGGTCAACGGAAGAGTTAGTACTAAAGGTTAAAGTCGAACCCCGTTCCTCGAAATCGGGAATTGAGGGCAAATATGGAGACGCCCTTAAGATTAAGCTGACCTCCCCTCCTGTTGAGGGAAAAGCAAACAAAGAACTCATAGAAATACTCGCAAAAGAGTTTGGGATTCATAAAAATGATGTGAAGATTATTTCAGGCAGAAGATCAAAGAATAAAACAATAAGGCTTTGCGGTGTAGACAGTACTTACAGCGGGTTGGAAAAATAATTATCCGTCAACATCCTTTGCCTTCTTCTTCCTTCCTCTTTTGGCTTTTTTACCTGATACTCCTTCTGCCGTCTTATCACATCTTGAATGAATATCCGACAACAACTCTGCCGAAGTCTGACAGAACAGATCAATCTTCTTGTCCAGCGTAACCTTTTTCTTCAAACTTATCAATCTCGTCATTTATCTTCCACCCCTTTCCATCAAAAAGTAGGTTCTTATCGTCATTTTTCTCAAATTTCTATAGAAAAAAATGCTCTGCCCCACTTATTTCATAAATCAATTGACGTTAAGCAAAATGTATCGTAGGACAATATGACCTACATACAACAGGTCATATTGTCCTATTGAATGTGCCCTCAATATATATCTTATTAATTCTATTGAATATTTATTACTGGCATTTGTTTTGCAATACAATTAGCGCTTTAAAGTAAGAGGGATCAGTTTAGCTTTCAGCTATCAGCTTTTTAGTGAGTTGTTAATATTTAAATAAAGGAGGATAACAATGTCAAACACGATAGGTATTGACCTTGGAACAACAAACTCGGCCGTTGCCGTAGTTCAGCGAGGGGAACGGATTGTAATCCCCAATCAGGAAGGACACCGGACCACCCCTTCAGTAGTAGCCTTTACAGACAAGGGCGAAAGGCTCGCAGGACAGGTGGCCAAAAGACAGTCGGTCACAAATCCTGAACGAACAATATTTTCCATCAAGCGTCTGATGGGCCGGAAGTATAAATCCGGCGAAGTTCAGGACGCTATAAAAAAGCTTCCCTATAAGATAGTTGAAGCCCCGAACGGTGACGCGCATGTTGAAATCAGCGGTAAAAGCTATTCACCGCCCGAGATCTCGGGCATGATCCTGCAAAAACTGAAACAGGCGGCTGAGGACTATCTGGGTAGTCCGGTTACCGATGCCGTCATTACAGTACCCGCGTACTTTGACGACAGCCAGAGGCAGGCGACAAAGGATGCCGGCAAAATCGCGGGGCTGAACGTGCTCAGGATAATAAACGAACCCACGGCCGCTTCTCTCGCTTACGGGATTGATTCAAAAAAGGACGAAAAAGTGGTCGTGTATGACCTTGGCGGCGGGACATTCGATGTATCCATACTCGATATCGGGGAAGGTATTACAGAGGTCATTTCCACTAACGGCGACACTTATCTTGGCGGCGATGATTTTGATATGAAGATCATTGACTGGATGACAGAGGAATTCAGAAAAGACCAGGGTGTTAATCTTAATAATGACAAGATGGCCCTTCAGAGACTGAAGGAGGCTGCGGAAAAGGC
>JAUVPO010000057.1 GCA_030598625.1 Deferribacteres bacterium
CCTGAATTATCATCTATTACCTGGGCATATATATGTTTATGGCTTTTAAATACATTGAGCCTCGGCCTTTCAGGCGTGCCTGATACTTTCTTTCTCACTCTGAGATGTCTTGCCTTTCTCGACTTTTCCCTGCTACCGCTCAATTTTCTCACCTCTTATTAACGCCATTTGATTATTAATACCTATTTGCCGGCCTTTCCTACTTTAAGCTTGATCCTTTCACCCGCATATCTAATCCCCTTGCCTTTGTAAACATTTGGAGGCCTCATGGCGCGAATATTTGCGGCAACCTGGCCGATCAGCTGCTTGTCTATTCCCTGAAGCGTTAAACTGGTCTGTTTTTTATCAACCTCCGCGCTAACTCCTTCAGGTAACGTATATTCAACATGATGGGAATATCCAAGGCTAAAGGTAATCTTCCGCCCCTGCACATTGGCCCTGTATCCTACGCCTGAAATCTCAAGCGCTTTTTGATATCCATTACCCACGCCTGTAACCATATTGGCAATAAGACTTCTTGTAGTCCCATGCAAGGACCTGAATTGTTTCGTATCGGATGGCCGTTCTACGATAATATTCTTATCCTGCCTGATTACCTTCATTCCATCGGGAAAGTTCCATTTCAGTTCACCTTTTGGACCTTTCACAACAATAAGGTTGTCCTGCAATTTTACATCTACTCCCTCCGGGAGATTTATAGGATTTTTTCCAACTCTTGACATTATCTTCTCATCCTTTAACTCCGCAAGGGCGCATTTTTATACGCGCCTGCTACCAAATATTGCATAACACCTCGCCGCCTACGTTTTTACGCCTGCAAACCTCATCAGTCAATATCCCGCTTGACGTTGACAGTATGGCTATGCCATAACCGCCCATAACCCTTGGAATGCCGACCGTGTCCGAGTAAACCCTTCTTCCGGGCTTACTTATCCTCTTCAAGCCGGTTATAGCCTTCTCCTGGGCGCTTATATATTTCATTGAAATCCTTATAACACCCTGCTTTCTATCTCTTAATACTTTGAAACTCTTTATAAATCCCTTTTCCTTGAGTATCTTGGTTATTTCTATTTTCATTTTTGAAGCAGGCACATCAACTTTTTCAAGTTTCGCCATATTCGCGTTCCTAATTCTTGTGAGCATATCTGCTATCGGATCAGTCATCATAATTGCATCCCTCTACCAGCTAGATTTTGTTACGCCGGGAATCAATCCCTTCAGGGCAAGCGTCCTGAAACAAATCCTGCACATCCCGAATTTTCTAAGGTAACCTTTGGGCCTGCCGCACAAACGGCATCTAGAATACGCCCTCACCTTAAATTTGGGAGGCCTCTGTTGTTTTGCTATAAGGCTCTTTTTTGCCATCAACTATTCCTTCTTAAGTCTTTTTATTTCAATCAACAATCATCAATTCCTGAACGGCATCCCCAGATATTTAAGAAGGGCTTTCCCCTCCTCATCCGTCCTGGCTGACGTAACAATAATTACGTCCATTCCGTGAATGCTTACAACTTTGTCATAATTAATTTCCGGGAATATTATCTGCTCCTTTATTCCATAGGCATAATTGCCCCTGCCGTCAAAGGACTTCGGCGGAACACCCTTAAAATCCCTTATCCTGGGTAATGCAAGGCATATAAACTTATCAAGAAAGTCATACATCCTTTCCCCTCTCAATGTGACCTTACATCCCACAGGCGTTTCTTCCCGGAGTTTAAAGCCGGCTATTGACTTCCTTGCCCTTGTTATAACGGCAACCTGTCCCGTTATTGTTGCCAGCTCCCTGGAAGCGGATTCCAGAGGCTTTATATCCTGTGTTGCCTCACCCATGCCGACATTAAGAACAATGCTTTTAAGTCTCGGGACCTGCATAACGCTTTTGTATGAAAAATCCCTCATAAGGTTCGGTACAATTTCCTTTATAAATTTATCTTTTAATCTGACCACGTTTTTATTCAATAACCTCCGAACACTTTTTACAGACCCTTATTTTCTTGCCGTTTTCAAGGGTATTATGACCTATCCTTGTCGGTTTATCGCATTTAGGGCATACGAGCATTACATTTGACCTGTTAATAGGGGCCTCTTTTTCTATAATTCCACCCTGTGAATATTTTTTACTTGGTTTCATATGCCTTTTTATCATGTTCACACTCTCGATAAGTAAACTGTTCCCCTCCGGATACACATTACGCACTCTGCCTTTTTTACCTTTTTCATCACCGGAAATTACCATTCCGATATCATTCTTCTTTATACCTAAACCCACGTTTACTCCTTTAACTATAATTTTTATTATAGTTATTTATCGGTGTAATCAACCATTCATGTTTTAAATAACCTCGGGGGCAAGTGAAACAATTTTCATAAATTCCTTCCACCTGAGTTCCCTTGCCACCGGCCCGAATATTCTTGTGCCGACAGGATCGCCCTCCGGAGTTATGAGCACCGCCGCGTTCTGATCAAATCTTATATAAGACCCGTCAGGTCTTCGCAATGCCTTTTTTGTTCTCACCACAACAGCCTTTACAACGGTGCCCTTCTTTATATTGCTGTTAGGGACCGCCTCCTTGACACTGACAACAATCCGGTCGCCTATTCGGGCGTATCGTCTATGAAAACCGCCGAGCACCTTAATGCACAGGACCCTCTTGGCCCCGGAATTATCTGCAACTTCCAAAACGCTTTCCTGTTGAATCATTCGCTTCCTTTTCTATGAATCACTTGTAATCTTTATTTTTTATCAACGCGACCGGCTATCCTCAAGAGTGGCTTCTAACTATGTCAAGAACTTTCCACCTTTTATCTTTACTTGAGGGCCTTGCTTCAATTATTGTAACCTTGTCACCCTTTTTGCATTTATTTTCTTCATCATGCGCCTTAAACTTTGCGATCTTCTTAATAGTCTTTTTATATACCCGATGCTGTGTCAACCTGGTAATGGCCACGACTACCGTCTTTTCCATTTTGTCGCTTACTACTTCACCTGTATAAATCTTTTTTGGCATCTATCCTTCCTGTCCTGTTATATAACTAATTGATTCGTGATTTAGTCTTTTCAGTCATTATTGTTAAGACCCTTGCTATATCTTTTCTTACCTGCCTGATCATCATAGGGTTTTCAATCTCACCGGTTACCTTCTGGAAATTTAAATTAAAAAGTTCTTTCCTGAGATTAACCTCTTCCTGCTTCAGTTCCTCAATGGTCAATGTTCTTAATTCAGAGGGTTTCTTCATCTATCCCATCCCCATCCTCTTGACAAATTTAGTCGCAACAGATAGTTTGTGAGAAGCCCGCCTGAGGGCTTCCTTTGCAATATCCTCATTGACCCCGGCCATTTCATACATTATTTTTCCGGGTTTTACAACAGCAACCCACGATTCAGGCGAACCCTTGCCTTTCCCCATCCTGGTTTCAGCAGGCTTCTTGGTTAACGGCTTATCAGGGAAAACTCTTATCCATACCTTACAGCCTCTTTTTACATGTCTTGTTATTGCAATCCTCGCCGCTTCTATTTGACGGTTTGAGACCCAACCCGGTTCAGTTGCCTTAAGCCCATACTCACCAAAGGAGATTTCCGAGCCGCGATAGGCCTTGCCGGTCATCCGCCCTTTCATCGTCTTTCTGAATTTAACCTTCTTGGGCATTAACATAGTTTATTTTCCTTTTATACCGCTTCACTGCCGGAAGATTGAACAGATTCCGGCAACTGAAGTATATCTCCTTTATATATCCACACCTTAACGCCTATTCTCCCATAAGTGGTTTTTGCCTCAGCCACTCCGTAATCTATATCCGACCTGAAAGTATGAAGCGGCACCCTTCCTTCCCTGTACCACTGAGCCCTTGCTATTTCAGTCCCGGCAAGACGTCCTGCGCACATCACCTTTATTCCCAGTGCGCCAAACCTTAACGAAGACGCAACAGCCTTTTTCATGGCCCTTCTAAAGGCGATCCTTTTCTCAAGTTGAAGCGCTACATTCTCCGCAACCAGTTGCGCGTCTAATTCAGGTTTTCTAATTTCTTTAATATCAATAGACATCTCTTTTCCCGTTATTTTCTCAAGCTCTTTTTTTAACTTCTCGACTTCGGCGCCTTTTTTTCCTATAATTATGCCGGGCCGCGCTGTATGTATAGCAGCCTTTATCTTCTGGCCTGTCCTTTCAATCTCCACTTTAGAAACTCCCGCATGAAAAAGATGCGCCTTTATATGTTTTTGAATGCTTAAATCCTCATGAAGCAAATCCTGATAATTCTTTCTGGCAAACCATTTGGAATTCCATGTCTTTATAATTCCCAACCTCTGACCTATCGGATTTGTCTTTTGCCCCAAAACTAACCTCCTGAATAAATTTAAGCTTATTCTTCCAGAATTAATGTTATATGACTCGTTCTTTTTCTGATCATATCCGCCCGGCCCATGGCACGCGGCATCGTTCTCTTCATTGTAGGCCCCTGATCAACAAAGACCTTTGTGATTTTCATTGACTCGGGATCCGCAACTTTTTTCTGCTCCGCATTTGCCATTGCGGACTTCAGCAGTTTCGCGACAATCCCGCTGCCCTTATGAGGCAGGAACCCAAGATTTATAAGGGCGTCACCGGCTTTTTCCCCTTTAATTAAGACGGCAACCCTCCTCACCTTTCTCGGTGAGATTCTTGAATATTTTAATATAGCCTTTGATTCCACTTAAATTACCTCAAATATCCTGATTCCAAAATTATAAATTGCATAATAATTATCTCTTCCCGGCTTCTTTCCTGTCTCCGGAATGGGACCTGAATGTCCTGGTTGGAGAAAACTCTCCGAGTTTATGCCCCACCATATTTTCCGTAACATAAACAGGGATAAATTTTCTGCCGTTATGCACCGCAAAAGTATGACCGATAAATTCAGGCACAATAGTCGATCTTCTTGACCATGTCTTAATAATATTCCTCTCATTTTTCTCGTTCATTGTCAGAATTTTCTTCATGAGTTTCGGATACACATACGGCCCTTTTTTTAACGATCTCGGCAAAACATTTCCTCCTTACTTTCTCCGCCTTACGATAAATCTGTCAGTCGTTTTATTCTTTCTTGTCTTCTTGCCTTCAGGTTTGGCCCATGGAGAAACCGGCGTTCTCCCTCCCGAACTTCTGCCCTCACCTCCGCCGAGAGGATGGTCAACCGGGTTCATTACAACACCTCTTACGTGAGGTCTCTTGCCGATCCACCGGTTTCTGCCCGCCTTGCCGATTGATATATTCTCGAATTCGGCATTTCCCACCTGACCGATTGTAGCCATACAATTAGACGGCACAAACCTCACTTCGGAAGAAGACAGCTTAAGCTGGCACATCTTTTCATCCTTGGCAACAAGCTGTGCATACGCGCCCGCGCTCCTCGCGATCTTACCGCCCTGACCCGGCCGAAGCTCGATATTGTGGATTATCGTACCAAGAGGGATACTCTTTACGGGGAGTGAGTTGCCGGTCTTTATTTCCGATTCCGGTCCCGAAACAAGAAAATCACCGACCTTTACTCCCAACGGCGCAAGAATATAACGTCTTTCACCGTCTGCGTATTTCAGCAAGGCAATCCGCGACGTCCTGTTAGGATCATATTCTATTGTTTCAACAGTACAAGGCACACTCAGTTTATCACGCTTGAAATCTATAATGCGATACGCCCTTTTATGACCGCCGCCTCTTTGCCATACTGTGATTCTTCCCGCATTATTCCTTCCACCTGTTTTCTTTAACGGCCTTACCAGTGGTTTAAACGGCTTCTTTTCCGTTATCTCGGAAAAATCAGAACCGCTTCTGAATCGTGTGCCCGGTGATGTAGGCTTATATTTCCTTATTCCCATTTATACACCTTCAATAAAATCTAACTTCTCTCCTTCTTTTAATGTCACTATCGCCTTCTTCCAGTCAGGCCTCTTGCCCTCGTATCTCCCCATACGTTTTGTCTTCCCCTTACAGATCATTGTCGTGACACTATCAACTTTCACTTTAAATATTTCCTCAACTGCCTTCTTTATTTCAATTTTGTTGGCTTTTTTTGCCACCCTGAACAATACTTTATTATCTTTTTCCTTAAGCATTGTTCCTTTCTCAGTCAACATCGGTCCCACAATGGTTTCATACGAAGTCTTCATCCCAGATATGCCTCTTTCATTTTCTCAACAGCGTCTTTGGTAATAAGAAGTTTTTCATGCAGCATAACTGTATAGACATTGAGTTCATTAACCCTTGCAACGTTAACTTTCGGTATATTACGCGCCGCCAGTTCAAGCGTCTCATTTTTTTCAGGCACTATCATCAACACATTATTTTCAAGCCCTAAATTCTTAAGCAATCCTATAACAGCCTTTGTTTTGGGCTCAGCCAGGGACAACTCATCGATAACTATAATCTTGCCGTCAGCAAATTTAGCGGCAAGTGCGGAACTTAAAGCCAACCATTTGACTTTCTTGGGCAGCTTGTAAGAATAATCCCTTGGCAGGGGACCGAAAACCGTCCCTCCACCTTTCCATAAAGGGGACCTGTTACTGCCGGCTCTTGCCCTGCCGGTGCCCTTTTGCTTGTATGGTTTTTTGCCGCCTCCTCTTACGAGCCCCTTGGTTTTAGTTGATGCATTACCCTGTCTTTTATTGGCAAGATGATTGCGGACAACTTCATGAATCAGTCCTTTTTTGATCTCAGTACTGAATATATCTTCAGGGAGTTCCGTTTTCCCCGCTTTCTTATTTTCCTTATTTATAATTTCTATGTGGGGCATCAGTTTTCCTTCACGGCAACAGGCGCTTCCGATCTGATTATTAAATAACCGCCATTAGCTCCGGGCACCGCGCCTTCAACAAGCATTAAATTCTGTTCATCTCTTATATCAACAATTTTCAAATTTTTTGTTGTTATCCTCTCGTCACCCATATGTCCGGGCAGCGCCTTGTTTTTCCACACCCTTGAAGGGTAAGAACTTTGTCCGATAGAGCCCGGCGCCCTGTTAAACATGGAACCGTGAGAGCCTGGGCCGCCCTTATAATTATGCCTTTTCATCACGCCCTGAAAGCCTTTACCTTTTGACGTGCCTGTAACGGAAATTTTTTCACCTCTTGAAAAAATATCGACCCTGATATCATCCCCTGCATTAAAGCCTTCCATGCCGATCTCTTTCAAAAAACGGAACATGGGAGACGATGTCTTTTTAAAGTGCCCCTGCATTGGCTTGGTAACATTTTTCCCTTTTCTTATCTTATCAAAACCCATTTGCAGAGTCTCATAACCGTCCTTGTCTTTTTCCTTTTTTTGCAGTACCCTTACCGGTCCCGCTTCAATAACCGTGACTCCAACAAGACGGCCGTCTTCCATAAATATCTGTGTCATCCCGAGTTTCTTTCCAAGAATGCCTTTCATAGCTTTATCTCTACATCGACCCCTGCTGCAATGTCTAATTTCATAAGCGCGTCTACAGTCTGGGGGGTTGGATCAAGTATATCCACCAACCTCTTATGTGTCCTGATCTCAAACTGTTCCCTTGATTTTTTATCAACATGGGTAGACCTGAGGACTGTGATCTTATGTATCTTGGTCGGCAGCGGCACAGGACCTGAAATCCTTGCGCCTGTTCTTTTTGCCGTATCAACAATCTCCTTTACCGACTGGTCAAGCAGTCTGTGATCATAAGCCCTCAAATTTATCCTTATCTTTTCGTTCATTTCCTTTTTTCTTCCGTCCTCTGTGTTCCGTCACCCGTGTCCGCTGATTGTTTTTTCACGGTCACGTTAAACAGACACGCTTCACGTTTTTTATTCTATTACTTCCGTAACCACTCCCGCTCCTACTGTCCTGCCTCCTTCTCTGACCGCAAACCTCAACTCCTTCTCCATCGCTATCGGCGTTATCAATTCCACCGATATCGTCACATTGTCCCCGGGCATCACCATCTCCACTCCCTCAGGCAGCGTTGCCACTCCCGTGACGTCCGTTGTCCTGAAGTAAAACTGCGGCCTGTATCCATTGAAAAATGGCGTGTGCCTCCCTCCTTCCTCCTTCGTCAATATATATACCTCTCCCTTGAACTTCTTGTGAGGCGTTATGCTGCCCGGCTTAGCCAACACCATGCCCCTTTCCACCTCGTCCTTCGCCGTACCTCTCAACAACACACCTATGTTGTCCCCGGCCCTTCCCTCATCCAGCAGCTTCCTGAACATCTCCACCCCGGTCGCCACCGCCTTCCTCGTATCTCTTATCCCCACTATCTCTATCTCTTCTCCTACCTTTACCACTCCCCTCTCTACTCTACCAGTTACCACCGTACCTCTTCCCGATATGCTGAATACATCCTCCACCGGCATCAGAAATGGCTTGTCTATATCCCGCTCAGGCGTTGGTATGTAATCATCTACCGCCTTCAATAACTCCACTATACTCCCATACTCCTCCGCTTCACTGTCCTCACTGCCGCTTTCCAATGCCTTTAACGCAGACCCCTTCACTATCGGTATCTCGTCCCCAGGAAATTCATACTTGTTTAACAACTCCCTTATCTCCATATCCACCAAATCCAGTAACTCAGGGTCATCTACCATGTCAGTCTTGTTCATATACACCACTATGAACGGCACACCCACCTGCCTCGCAAGCAGTATATGCTCCCTCGTCTGCGGCATCGGCCCGTCCGCTGCCGACACAACCAGCACCGCCCCGTCCATCTGCGCCGCTCCGGTTATCATGTTCTTTATATAATCCGCATGCCCCGGACAGTCCACATGCGCATAATGCCTCGCTTCCGTCTCGTACTCCACGTGCGCGGTCGCTATCGTTATCCCTCTGGCCTTCTCCTCCGGCGCATTGTCTATCGAGTCAAACGCGCGAAACGACGCCTTACCCTGCATTGCCAGGTACTTCGTTATCGCTGCCGTTAACGTTGTCTTTCCATGGTCCACGTGCCCTATTGTCCCTATATTTATATGCGGCTTTGTCCTCTCAAATTTTGCCTTGGCCATCTTCTTCGCCTCCTGATATTTCGTTATCCGTTATCTGTTTTATAATTATTCATATTTCTCAAACAACTTATAACTTATAACCAACAACTATTAACTGCTATCCTCCCCTTACTTTCAATACGATGTCTTCAGAAATATTTTTCGGGACATCATTATAATGGGAGAACTGCATTGTGTACGTCGCACGCCCCTGGGTTTTAGATCTTAAATTCGTGGCATATCCAAACATGGAAGAGAGGGGCACCTGTGCGGCAATTACCCGAACTTTCGCCCTCTGATTCATTGTCTGTACCCGGCCTCTCCTTGAATTTAAATCTCCTATGACATCTCCCATATATTCTTCCGGCGTCACAACCTCTATACTCATTATTGGTTCAAGTAATACCGGTTTCGCCTTTTTTGAGGCATTCTTAAGCGCCATGGA
>JAUVPO010000126.1 GCA_030598625.1 Deferribacteres bacterium
TAAATATTAAAATATCCTATCGATCTTCTCACATTGTTGCCAGTAAATTAAATATGAAAACCGCCATTATCCATGAATGGCTTGTAAATTATGCGGGTTCCGAGAGAGTGCTTGAACAGATTGTAAAACTCTTCCCGGATGCGGACCTGTTCTGCCAGGTCGATTTTCTGCCGGATAGTGAGAGAGGTTTTATACTCAACAAAAAAGCCGTAACATCATTTATCCAGAACCTCCCGCTTGCAGAGAAAAAATATCGCAACTACCTGCCGTTAATGCCTTTCGCCGTCAGGCGGTTTGATGTATCCGGTTATGACGTTATCATTTCAAACTCCCATTCGGTTGCCAAGGGAGTCAGGAAAAATCCCGGGCAGGTCCAGATTTGCTATTGCCACACACCCATGCGCTATGCATGGGACCTTAAGGAACAGTATTTGAAAGAATCCGGGCTGAATTCCGGGATAAAGGGAACAATTGTTAAATTTATTCTCAACCGGATCAGAAACTGGGACTATAATACGGCGCAGCAAGTCGATCATTTCATTGCGAATTCTTATTATATAAGAGACAGGATCAGGCGCTCCTACGGCAGGGACGCGGCGGTCATTTACCCTCCCGTTGATGTCGATTCTTTTAAGCTTAATGAAAACAAAGACAAATATTTCCTGGCTGTTTCAAGGATGGTCCCCTATAAGAAAATGGACTTGATTGTAGAGGCTTTTTCAGCAGCCGGTCTGCCTCTGGTGGTAATCGGCGATGGTCCCGATCTTGAGAAAGTCAAAAACAAGGCCGGAAAAAATATCGATTTCCTGGGATTTCAGGACGGCATTGTATTAAAGGAATACATGCAAAAAGCCCGCGCATTCGTATTTGCAGCAGAAGAGGACTTTGGGATAGTCCCGGTTGAAGCCCAGGCTTGCGGAACACCTGTGATAGCCTTCGGGAAGGGGGGTATAACCGAGACTGTTATACCATATCGGGAGGCGGAAGGCGGAGACCAGCCCCCTCCTACCGGCATTTTCTTTGAAAAGCAGACACCGGCTGCGTTAATCAGCGCTGTAAAGGAATTTATGACTGTGGAGGATAAATTTGGTCCTTATGAAATACGAAAAAACGCTGAAAGGTTCGGCATTGAAAGATTCAGGAAGGAATTCAAGGAATATTTAAAAGAAAAGGCGGGAATCTCATTTGAGTAAGTATCTCTCAATCCTTCCACTTAAGGCTCTTTAAGAACTTTTTATTGTCCATGAACCATTTGACCGTGTTTTCTATGCCCTTTTCAAGCGGCATCTTCGGTTTCCAGCCGAGCATTTTTCCGGCCTTGTCTATGTTTGCCCATGTTGCGGTCACATCGGCAGGGTGGAGTTTAAATCTCTTGATTTTGACCTTCCTGCCGAGATGCTTTTCCAGAAGACCTATCACGTAGTTAAGTTTAACAGGATGGTCGCTGCCGAGATTGAATATCTCAAAGCCCGTTGGTTTCAGCGCCCTGATCGTACCGTCGGCTATATCGTCGATATACGTGAAATCTCTTGTCTGGGTCCCATCTCCGAAGAGAGGGATTGCCTTGCCCGCGTCCATGTTTTTTACGAATTTAAATATGCTCATATCGGGTCTGCCTGCCGGGCCGTAAACTGTAAAGTATCTCAATATACTGATATCAATACCGTATAAATAGTGATACGCGTGGCATATTGCCTCAGCGCCTTTTTTCGTGGCCGAATACGGGGCAAGCGGCGTATCAGTCCTTGAGGTCTCCTTAAAAGGCATATCAAGTGACGCGTAAAGGCTTGAGGTGGATGCAAGGATGAATTTTTTGACCTTACGGTCCTTGCAACACTCGAGCAAATTCAATGTGCCCTTTGTATTTGTTTCAAGATAGACCCACGGGTCTTCAACCGATGCCCTGACGCCCGCCCTTGCGGCAAGGTTGATAACTGCATCTACCCTGTTGTCATCAAAAACTCTTTTCAGTCTTTTGTAATTGCCGATGTCTACTTTATGAAAACTGAAGCCCGGATATTTTTTTAGAGATCCGAGTCTCCACCTCTTTAGCGCGGGGTCATAATAATCATTAATATTATCAATACCAACAACATTCTTTTTCATTTCAAGCAGCTGTTGGGAGACCTTCCAGCCGATGAAGCCGGCGCAGCCTGTTACGAGAATGTTTTTGCCTCGAAAATATCCCTCTGTTGATTTTTTCTTCATTTCCTTAACTCTTTTATGTAGCTAATTCAGGGTAGTTTGTTATCTTACCGCAAAAAACAGATAAAAACAAATCCGTAATGTGACCGAATAATAAGTGTTTGAAAAAAGAAGATAATCTCTTTATACTTTGAGAACGAAAAAATATTCCAGGCTGTAAGTTGAATGATATAAACGCACAATGAAGATACTTCTGACAAATTTTCATCCGTATTATGGCGGTGGACACACAACATACCTGTTGGATATTTACAGGCATTTAAATAAAAACTGCAATTTATTCCTGGCATGTCCGCCGACAAGTAGGTTATATAAATTTGCCGGAGAGATAAGGCAAGAAAATGTTATCGGTATTGATTTCCCGGGGAAACTGAAAGAACTAAAAGGCATCATAAAAAACTTAAAGAAAATAATCGGTATGTTAAAAAAAGAATCTTTTGACTTAATACATGTGAACGGTTCACCCGACCACAGAATGATTATGTACGCGAAAATCTTATTGAAGAGTAACGTACCGGTAATAAGGACTATTCACAATTCATTAACTCCCAGGACAAACTTTTATACGAAATTAAGGAGAAAATATTTTACAAACAAAATAATCGTGGTATCTGACTTTCAAAAAAAGCTTATGTTAAATAATGGTTACAGAGAGGATGAAATGACCATAATTCCCAACGGTGTTGATACGGACTATTTCCATCCCATACCGCCTGATACGGAACTTAGAGAAAAATATAAACTCGGCGGCGATGACATGGTCTTTGTAAGTGTAGCGGGAACTGCTTTGCATAAAGGGTGGCAGTTGCTGGTCGAAGCGGTTTCTAAACTGGATAGTAAATTGAAGAATAAAATTAAAATAATATTGGCCGGGGCAATTCCCAATAAAAGTGTCCGGGAGAAATACATTGAGAAACTTAATATGAACGAACAGGTAATATTTACGGGCCTGCTGCCTGATGTAAGAAAGGTCATTTCAATAGCGGATGTGGGTTTTGTTTTATCCTATAAAATTGAAACCATATCTTTTGCCTGTAGAGAAATGATGTCAATGGGAAAGGCCGTGCTGGTTTCGGATTTTGCAGGTTTGCCCGAAAATGTCGATGATGGTATTAATGGCTGGCTCGCAAAGTGTTTGAATGTGGATTCCATATATGAAAAGGTCAACGAAATAATCAGGAATATCGATAAACTTGATCAATTTTCTGTTGAAGCAAGAAAAAAAGCCGAGAAAGAGTTCGGACTGAAAGGATTTATTGACAAAACTTATCTTTGCTATGAGTCGACTTTAATGTCAGATAGAGAAGTATCGTAAGACTTCAACCTTCTATCCGGACTGAAACAGAATGCCGGAGGTCGCGGCCTGTCGTTGCTATAATTTTGCAGTTGGTTGTACTATAAAAAAATGCAAATAATCAGGAAGATAATTAAACTTACAAAACCTTACTGGGCGAGGATTTTCGGCGCTATTGTGCTCGGTCTTGTGGTGTCGGGTATTACAGCGGCTATTGCCTGGCTTGTAAAACCGGCCCTTGATGAGATTTTAGTTGAGAAAAAGTATGAATACATGAAGTTCCTTCCCGCCGGCATTGTCCTGCTTTTTGTAATCAAGGGGTTTCTTCATTTCGGACAGATGTATCTGATGCATTCAGCGGGCATGAAATTAATAAGGGAAACGAGAAACAGGTTATATAATCATATTCTTTATCTCCCCGCGGGTTACTATAAAAGGGAGTCGTCAGGGATGATCATATCAAGGATCATAAATGATGTCGAGGTATTAAGGGGACTGGTTTCAACCGTGATCAAGACATTTGTCATATAAGTGCCCACGGTAATTTTTCTCCTGGGAGTAGCATTTTACAGGAGATGGGACCTGACATTAATGATACTGGTCTTGGTCCCCTTTATGGCATACAGCACCAGGAAATTTGGAAAGAGTGTTAAAAAGAAGAAAAAGCAGGCGCAGAGGAGGATATCCATACTTACACATAAAATCGGGGAGGCGATCCTGGGCGTGCGTATAATCAAGATATTCAACCAGGAAGAAGCAATGTCGGATAAATTCAGCGCTGAAAACCAGAGGTACTACAGGGAAATGCTCAGGGTCATAAGGCTCAGGGAGTTTACAAAACTCGTTATTGACGCGGCAACGGGGATCGGCATAGCGGTCGCAGTCTGGTATGGTGTTTCACTGGTTGTCGGCGGAATTATCACACCCGGTGATCTTGCCTCTATCCTGGTGGCTGTTTATATGGTGTTTACCCCTGTCAAAAAGATCGGCGACGGGTACACCACTTTGCAGGAAACAAGGGCGTCTATTGAAAGAGTAGACAGGCTGTTTGATGCCGGGCACGAAGCAGAAGGGCGTATAAAAATAAATGAATTCAAAAAATCGCTCAGGTTTGAAAATGTAACCTTCGCTTATCAAAAAGAAGGCCCTGAGGTACTGAAAGATATTAATCTTGAGATAAGACAGGGCGAGATCATCGCTATTGTGGGGCAGAGCGGGGTCGGAAAGTCAACGCTGGTTGATTTGATACCGGGGTTTATCAGACCTTCAAAAGGCATGATAACAATTGACGGGACAGACCTGAATGAAGCGGACCTGCGTTCACTCAGGGGATTGACGGGCATTGTAAGCCAGGACATTATACTGTTTAATGATACGGTACGGGAAAACATATCATTCGGCGGGGCAGGGGCTTCGGAAGAAGATATTGTCAGGGCGGCAAGACTTGCTTACGCGGATGAGTTTATAATGGAACTCCCGGAACAATACGATACTGTTGTGGGTGAGCGGGGGTTGAAACTTTCAGGCGGACAGAGACAGCGGATAGCCATAGCAAGGGCGATTCTCAAGAACCCGCCCATACTGATACTCGATGAAGCTACGTCCTCTCTTGATTCCGTTTCAGAGGGTCTTGTCCAGAGGGCGCTTGAAAAATTAATGAAAGAACGGACAACCATTGTTATTGCTCACAGGCTTTCGACAATCAGGAACGCGGACAGAATCGTACTCCTTGACAAAGGGAAAATAATAGACAGCGGGACCCACGAACAGCTCGTTTCAAGGAATGACACCTATATGAAACTTTATAATGCTTTCGCCCTTTCCTGAACCGGACGGAAAATTGGAATTGAATGTTAAGAAGAGATCATCAGGCAAGCCGTATCGTCCGGTCGTAGCGAAAATTTTGAATCAATTCATGCCAAAGACGATTCTGGATGCCCCCTCCGGGTCCGGGTGGCTTAAATCAATGCTGAACTATGGCGCGGAAATTGACGGGCTGGACCTTTTTGAGGCGGCCGCGCCCGGTTACCGGTCGTTCAGGAGTGTTGATCTTGATTCAGGACTGCCCGCGGACCTGCCCCGATATGAATTCATCGTCTCCTGCGAGGCCATCGAGCATATCAGAAACCCGGGTCTGTTCCTGAAAAGCGCGGGAGAACATCTGGTTGAAGGAGGCGGGCTGATTGTTACCACTCCGAATACCTGGCACCCCGGATCCAGGCTTCAATTCCTTTTACGCGGGTTCTTCCCTGGATTCCCCTGCCTTGTCGGCAGCATACGGCGCGGATCACATATGCATATTATGCCCTGGTCGTTTCCGCAGCTTTATCTTTATCTGAAGCTGGCCGGTTTCAGTGAAATACGGTTGCACGAAACAGATGAAAAAAAGCCGAAACGGGCA
>JAUVPO010000001.1 GCA_030598625.1 Deferribacteres bacterium
CCTCCTTTGACGCCCCGAAAGTACTTGCAATATTTTCAGCATTGGATGAGACCTGCTCAACCGCCGCGGATTGCTCCTCTGTCGCAGCGGCAATTGATCGAACCTGATCAAGACATTGTTCCGAAGCGCCTACAATTTTTTCAAGGGCCGCCATTGCCTGTTCTCCAAGTTTCACGCCATCTTCCGCCAACGCCTTATTTCTTTCCATGCTCCCTACCGATACTTCTGTTTCCTGCTGAATCTTCTTGATCATTTCCGTAATCTCTTCAGTCGCCTTGCTTGTTTTTTCTGCGAGCTTTCTAACTTCATCCGCAACTACCGCAAATCCTCTGCCCTGTTCTCCTGCCCTTGCAGCTTCGATAGCGGCATTCAGGGCAAGGAGGTTTGTCTGGCCGGCTATATCATTAATCACACTAATAATATCTCCAATTTGTCTGCTGCTTTCCCCTAATTCTCCTATAGTTATTGCAGACCTTGTAACATTTTCAGTTATATTCATCATGCTTGTAACCGTCTTCTCAACAACCGCCATTCCTTCACCCGCAATATCAACCGACTGTTTCGCGGCATCCGACGCATCTGTAGCATTCCTTGCAACGTCCGTAATTGTCTGGGATATCTCTGTCGTAGCCACAGCACTCTGTTCAATTTTCCCGGCCTGATCATTTATAATACTTTTTATTTTCTCTGTAGTATTTGATACATCTGTTGAACCATTTGCTATATTCATCGCCATGTCCTTAATTTGCTTCACTATTCCCGTTAAATTGTTTACCATGGTTTTCATGGCATTTTTCAGCTTGCCGAATTCATCTCTCCCGTCCGTTTCAATTTCAACGGTAAATTCACCCTCGGATAACTTCTTTGCCACGCTTATACTTTCATTCAGATGCCCGCTCACAAGGCGAATAAAGAACGCGCTGCCGGCAATACTCACAAGAGTCACGGCAATGACAAATATCAATATTCCAATCCCGAAATTGTCCGCTGAAGAATTAATATCCTCTGCCTTTATCTTTATAGCATCGACCTGCTCCTCTACGAGAGTCACCAAAACTGTTGTAATATCTTCAGCAGTTGCCTCAAAATCTTTCATTTTTATATTACCACTGGCAGCATTGCCGTCAACAAACATCATCGCCATTTCTTTCCCCATCTCATAGTAATCGTCTACCCTTGACCTCAATTCCTGTGCCTTCTGGACTCCCGCAATATTGTTTTCAGCCTCATACATTTCCCGAAACTTTGATAATCCCGACATAGCTGAATTATAGCTTTTACCGATCTCCTCAAATCCCTTATCCATGCCATCAAGTCCGCGAACGGCTGATACATGCGTAAATCTCTGCTGCATGTTTACAATATCCTTTCCTATCCTCTCGGCAAGCATCGCAAATTCAACATTTTTTTCGGTAATTTTATCAACCCCGTCAGATAACTTAATGCTTGAAAAACCTGCCCAGACAGCAAAAAAAATCATTGCCAACAAATTGAATGTATAACATAATTTAATTTTATCGCTAACTTTCAGATCCCTCCAAAACATAACAAGCCTCCTTCTATAAAAAACGGGAATCCAGTCAAATGTTACCGGTCCTTCAAAGAGTCCTTTTTATTCACTAAAATCCGAGAGTTACTAAACTTGCTTTCTATTACTCTTTTCTCTCCAATTTATCGGCATTCCTGTGAAAAACCTTAATTAAGCTTTTCTGAAAACCGGTGAAGCATCCGTCAGGCAATAAAAATTGATTTTTCCTTATGGATTATTAAATAATTAAAAAGCCTATGGAAAAATCAAATTCCCATGCATTTCTGTCTTCTCTCATTGACAGTCCATCGGATATTATTATTGTTTCAGTAGACAGAGATTTCAACTATACATTTTTCAATTCCGCCCATAAAAAAGAAATGAAAAAAGTATGGGGAGTGGATATCAAAAGAGGGAGTAATTTATTAGACTATATCCCTTCCGATGAGGAACGTGCAAAAGTGAGAAATAATCTCAGACGCGTATTAAACGGCAGACATTTCACAAAGGTAGAATCATACGGTAAGCCGGGAAACAGGTTTTGGTATGAATTGGCCTATAATCCTATTTTCAATAAAAAAAAGAATGTCACCGGAGTTACGGTATTTATCACTGACATCACCAAGCGTAAACAGGCGGAGGAGTCACTTCGGGAATCAATCACAGAACGTATAAAAACAGAAAGGAACTTAAGAGAATCTGAAGTTAAGTTCAAAAGCATTTTTAATAGCTCAAACGATGGTATTCTCATTGTGGATTCTGATAGCAAAAAAGTTTTTATGTCTAATCCGAAAATTTGCGCTATGCTAGGTTATACCGAAGAAGAATTTAAAAATATGGGGGTTATGGACATCCACCGCAAAAAAGACCTCCCCAAGATTATAATGAAATTTAATAAAATGGCAAAGGTAGAAAAGGGTCTGTCTGAAAATATTCCGGTGAAAAGGAAAAACGGCAGTATTTTTTATGCCGATATAAGTTCCTCTTCTGTGAAGCTGGCCGAAAAAAAATATTTAGTCGGAATTTTTCGTGATATTACTGATCGCAAGGAAACAGAAAACGAATTACTTAAACATCATGAGCATCTTGAAACTATTGTAAAAAAACGCACTCGTGAATTATTGGAAGTAAATAAAAATCTTAAAATCGAGGTCAAGGTCCGCAAGATGGCCGAAAAAAAACTTATTGATTATCAAAAAAAACTTCAATCACTTACTTCCCGTATTTCATTAATTGAAGAAAATGAAAAGAGACGAATCGCGGCAGATCTTCACGACTGTATAGGGCAACCCCTTGCGCTTTCAAAAATCAAGCTTGGATTACTGAATAAATTTTCTCAATCTCCGGATCAAAAAAAGATTATCAAGGAAATTCTTCAGTTGATAGAGCAGACGATTAAGGAAACAAGGACATTGACTTTTGAGCTCAGCCCGCCTATACTTTATGAATTAGGGCTCAGTCAGGCCATTAAATGGCTTATTGATGAATTTCGTGAAAAATACAATCTTGAAATTTCATTAAAAGACGATGGATGCGACAAACCGTTTAATAATAAAATCCGTTTTTTTATTTTTCAGGCTATAAGAGAACTTCTGGTTAATATCGTAAAACACGCGCAGGCAAAAAAAGCAAGTATAATTATGCTGAGAGCTGATGATGAATTACGAATTACTGTTGAAGACAACGGGACCGGATATGCCGGCGCGTCTGTTAAGAATGCAGGGTATGGTCTCTTTAATATTCGTGAACAAATGAATCATATCAATGGACATATGAAAATCAGGTCCTTACCGGGCCATGGCACCCGAGTTACGCTCGTCGCACCTTTTAATCCTGATAAAAAAACTCTTGCGGGGAGCAGTCATGAAAGTTAAAATTCTTCTGGTCGATGATCATAAAATCTTGCGTGAGGGCATTTGCTCATTAGTAAAGGATTATCCCGACATGGAAGTGGTCGGCGAAGCCGCTGATGGAAGGGCAGCATTGCGTCTTACACGCGAACTTTCTCCGGATGTGGTTATTATGGATATCAGCATGCCTGATATGAACGGTATCGATGCCACGCGCCAAATTAATGCTGCCTTCCCCAATGTAAAGGTTATAGCCTTATCAATGCATTATGACAAACAATTTGTATCGGAAATATTTAAGGCGGGAGCTTCAGGTTATCTGCTTAAAGACTGCGCCTTTGATGAACTTGAGTATGCTATAAAGCTCGTCATGGACAATAAAACTTATATAAACCCTGAAATCGCCAACCTTGTGGTTGAAAGTCTTGTAAATCAACTTACGACTGTCTCAAGTCACAAGGCATTCTCTATGCTCACAGTAAGAGAACGGGAAGTGCTTCAGCTTATTACTGAAGGCAATTCAACAAAACAAACTGCTTCACATCTTCATGTAAGCACTAAGACAGTTGAGTCACATCGCAGGCAGATAATGGGCAAGTTAAACATACGAAATATAGCTGAGCTGACTAAATATGCGATCAGGGAAGGACTAATATCTGTTTAATCGCTATTATATTTTTTCGTGGATTGTTGCCTTTCAATAAATTTTTGTTATAATTGTTCTGTAGATGAATCAGCCTATTTACAAAAAAATATTATTCATGTAAAATTAAGACAAGATAAGGAATTCCCTTAGGGATTATTATTATATTTATGAAATAAAAAAAGATGCTGACCCCTGATTAAAAGGTTATTTCCTACCTACGCTGAGAGCCCAACCTTTTAACTTCAGCCATGTCCCCTAAACGGGTCAGCATCCTTTTTTTTTTGCCGGTTATGCCATTTTTACCAAAAAAAGAATACGCTAAAGTTCCTGATGCTTTTTGCCGATATGTGAATTTATACGGGTATATTTTAACAATAAGTATAAATAGTTATTATATCTGCTCAATAAAAAGGAGATAAAATTGTCTAAGTTGAATTGCTGGGAAATTAAGAAATGTGGCAGAGAGTCAGGCGGCAGCAAGAGTCGGGAACTCGGAGTTTGTCCGGCAGCTATAGATAATTCATGCAATGGATTGAATAACGGCAAAAACGCCGGCCGTATATGCTGGGCCATTGCCGGCACCTTCTGCGGTGGAGAAATCCAGGGAGACTTTGCCCAGAAGTCCGTTTCCTGTATGTCATGCGAAGTCTTCAAGCAAATAAAAAATGAAGAGGGAGCAGATAACTTTACACTGTTAAAACCCGGACAGGTTCATCAAACCACACCAAAATAGAGCATAATTAGTAATATAATTGTCCTTCTTGATTTTACCGCGCCCCATTTACTTCATATTATCAATATGTTAACTCCTAATATTTAAATTATAAGGATACCTAAACCGCTTCAGCCATATGCATGGAGACAACTTTTGAAGCGCCGGGTTCTTCCATGGTAATTCCGTAAATATAATCGGCTGCTTCCATTGTCCGTCTATTATGTGAAATGGCAATGAATTGAATGTCTTTTGCAAGTTGTTTTAACAACTTGATAAACCTATCAGTATTTGACTCATCAAGAGGCGCGTCAACCTCATCCAATAGACATAGTGGCGTTGGTTTAATCATGAAGCCCGCAAAAAGCAGGGAAAGCGCTGTCAACGCCTTCTCACCACCTGAAAGCAGGTTCAGATTCTGAAGCCTTTTACCGGGAGGCTGGGCCACTATCTCAATTCCGGAATCTAATACGTTTCCCTCCGTAAGGTGCAGCTCGGCCCTGCCCCTGCCAAAAAGAATAGTAAATACCTCTTTGAATTTTTCATTCAGGGCTTCAAATGCATCCATTAATCTCTTTTGCGAAGCGTTGTTTATCTTCCTTATAGTGTCCTCCAGCGCTTCAATTGACTGTAAAAGATCATCACTCTGTTTTGATAAGAAATCATATCTTGATTTTAGTTCTTCAAATTCTTCAAGTGTGCCAAGGCTAACCGGTCCTATTGCCTGCAGTTTTTCCTTTAGCTGCGGCAGTCTCTCCTCCTCGTCCCACTCCACTGCATCAGATATATTTGCCGTCTCAATATCAAGTGAATATGTTTTTCCTATATCATCCTTTAGATAATTAAGCTTCATCGATTTTTCCATTTTGCTCATCCCAACATGGCTCAGGTCTCTGCGTATTGATTCAAGCTCGGAGGCAAATGCCTTCTCCTGTTTTTCCATCAGTGCAAGTTCCGCTGTTTTAGATTCGAGAATCTCGCTCATTTTTGAAGCCTCGGCTTGAGATTCACCAGCTAAAACAACCCTTGATTTGAGAGCGTCTTCTTTATCTTCTATCTCCTGTTCTTTACGGCCAATGCCTTCTTTAATACTGATGCGTTCATTCAGTATCTCTTCTTTTTTCCTTTCTATCCCGGAAAGAGACGCATCAAGCCTCTCAATCTCCCTTCTGAACGAAGCCGTCTTTTCTTTATCTGATGTAAGACTGATTTTCACCTCGGTAAGTTCCGAACGTCCCTCTTCAAGAAATTCCCTTTTTTTAAAAATAGTTTCCTGTAAAGCTTTTATTTTTTCCTCAATTTGCCGTTTTTCACTTTCAAGGGTTTCACAGTTTAATTTCTTTTCTCCCAGGATATTTATTAAACTGTCTCCCTCTTTATGGTCATCATTTATTTCCAGTGATATATATTCATGTTTTTTCAGCAATCGCATATTTTCTTCTTCCAGATTTTCCAATTTCACCTTCAGTTCATGACAATGTCTTTCGTCACTGTATATCTTCTCATCAGCAGAAATAATCTTATCCTCAACAGATGCTATTTCCTCCTTAATGGCCATGACCGATTTTTCAGCCTCAATGATTTTTTCTTTTTTTGATGAAATGTCTTTTTCAAGTTCCTTTATCAAACGTTTTATCATCAAGACCCCTTTTTCACTGCCGCAAAATACCATGCCTGACGGTTCAAGGACCTCTCCTTCGAGTGTTACAAGAGACAGGGATTTCGTGTTTATTTCCCCGGCCGGCAACGTCCCCCACAGAGACATGGCTGCGGGTATACTATCAACAAAAAACACATCATTTAAAAGTGACGCCGCCACCTTTTCAAATCCCTCTTTTACAGTAATGAATTTAACAGCTTCGCCAATAACCCCCTGATGTGCGGTTATACCCTGATTTGCCTCATTTAAATAAAGATTGCTATCCGTATCAACCGTTATAAAACCGCTTCTCTTTGTTTGTTGTTCCTTTATAAATTGCAAAGCCTTTGTGATTTCGCCCTGGTCTTCAACAATAGCTGCATTCAGTTTTTCTCCAAGCACAGCCTCTAAAGCAGCTTCATATTCAGGAGGTGATTCAAATATATCCGCCACCTGACACATTATTTTTATTTTTTCATCGGGAGATTGCTTATGACTGCCTTCCTGCTCTTTTAATGATTCCAGCCTCGAACCCATGCCGGCCAGTTCTTCCCTTTCCCCATAAAGGGCTTTCTCATTAACGGAGAAGTCAAGCTTCTTACCCTTCAATTTATAAATAAAAGTTTCTTTTATTTTTTTTATTTCTTCAAGCTCCGTTTCACATTTAACCTGCTCGTTTTTTGTCTCTTCCAGCGCTGTGTTCAGGGAATACAGGCTTTCATTTAAATAACCTATATCACTGGAACCCTTCTCTGTCTTCCTCTTTATATTTTCAATGTTCAAGGAAACGCGACCCATCTCATTTTTTATGCTGCTGATCTCTTCTGCCTTGCTGAAAATATATTTCCTTTCATTTTCCAAGTCGTGCTCCAGTTCAAATATCTCTTTTTCCGAATCTGAAAAAACCGCTTTCTTTTCCTCCAGTATGTTTTCAAGCAACGAGATTTCATGCATCATTTCAGAACCACTATTTTCTATCTCTATACGTAAAGCAGCCGTATTTTCTTTTTCCGTGTTGAGTTCGCTGTCCTGTCTTGCCAACATGTTATGTCTTTTCCCCTGATTTTCACAGTCACTTTTTAAAAGCGCTATTTGGCCCTCATCCTCTGCAATTTCTTTTTCAAGGGAATAAAGTTTTGTCCTTACTTCACCAAGCAACTTTTCCTGCTCAATGCACAAACGCTTTTTTTCTTCAATCAACGCATCCATGGAGTGGACGTTAGCCGAGATTTCCGCCTCTCTTGACTTCAGAGCATCCTCTGATGACTCAAAATCGTTTATTTCATTCTGAAGTAAGATTGAATCTCTTTTTGCTATTCTAATTTCAATCTCTTTTACTTCCTCGAACAGTTTTTTGTATTTCTCAGCCTTTTTTGCGTGTCTGTCTATAGCGCTTATCTGTCTTTTTACCTCGGTAATTATATCCCGAAGTCTCTGGAGATTCGACTTGGAAGCCTCAAGTTTATTCAATGCCTCATTTTTTCTGACCTTATATTTCATCACGCCTGCAATTTCTTCAATCAGAAACCTGCGCTCCTGTGGTTTTGAATTGATAATATCACCTATTCTTCCCTGTTCCAAAATTGAATACGCCTTTAGTTCAAGTCCGGTATCAAGAAACATGTTTTTAATGTCCTTAAGCCTGCACGGAACTTTATTCATCATATACGCACTCTCACCGGACCTGTAAAGACGGCGTGTTACAGAGATTTCAGTGGTATCTTTATTATCATCGCTCTCCATGTCGTTTGAAGGATTTCCGACAATATCTGAAAGTACCAAGGTCACCTCCGCCATGCCCTTTGTTTTTTTAGCAGCCGAGCCGGCAAAGATCACATCTTCCATCCTGTCACCCCTGAGACTTTTGGCGCTTTGCTCTCCAAGGACCCATTTAAAGGCGTCAACAATATTGCTCTTGCCACAGCCGTTTGGACCTACAATTGCGGTTATGCCCGGATGAAGGTTAAAGACGGTTTTTTCAGAAAAGGATTTAAATCCGTTTAATTCTATTCTCTCAACGCGCATATTAAAATACTGGATTTAAGGTTTCATATATTAGCAGGTTAAAAAACACAATATATACAGCATTTAATTCTCGATAATATATATTTTTACTATTCTTCTATCAAGCGTTTTATTCTCAAAAAAAGACACATATCTGGACACCTTTGAAGATTAACATTTTTTTATTAATCTATGTATAGATTGCTCACTCTATCTCTTTCTCTGGTGTTTTGTTTTCTTCAGAAGCTTTCTGTGCTTGTGTTTACTCATCTTCTTCTTCCGCCACTTTGTAACATTCCCCATCCATTCACCTCCCATCTAAAGAACTAATTTATTAAAATATATATGCCTGAATAAAGCGTTTTGATTTTATAAAGATATACAAAACAGATGAAAAAAATAATTTATTTGAATTACTTAAAAAATCTGCTATTGAAATACTTCAAACACTAACGGAATCCTTCCAAGCTTCAGTCCCTTCATGATTATTCAGCACTCTGAGCGGGCACATACTCATTTGCCTGGTGCATGAAGGCTTCCATACGTATTCCGGAGCCTGTTGCCTCGGCGCCGTCATATGCGATGCTAAGGCATGGAATGCCGGTGTCCCTTTTGAATCCCTTCAATAATGCATCCACAATAGTGCCGGGCATGCACCCAAAAGGCATGACACTAATTATACCAGATGCGCCTTTTTTTACAAAGTCCATCGCCTTGCCCATACTTAAAATTGTCTCCCCTTCGAAGGAATCATGCACATAAGGTGACGCATATTCAAACAGCTGTTTCGTGTCAGGCTCTTTTATAGTCCTCAAAAACCCCTTAAAAGGTTTTGAAAATTCGTGTTCCACCTTGCCTTGAATATGTCTGGTAATATTAGTGCCTATAAAATCCGTTAAGTTTTTTCTGGAAAAATAATTACTGTGAAGCCTGAGCAATGATTTTCGCATAGCCATCAGATTTACATAATATATCCACTCCTCTATTGGGGCAAGCCATACCTCGCCCCCCAGGGCTTCAATTTTTTTAATGATATTTTCGTTTGAAAATGCATTTAGCCTGACAAATATCTCCCCGATCATTCCGATAAGAGGCTTTCTTTCTTTGTGCCTGGGTATAGCTGAAAAAGTCCTGCGTATTTCGCCTAATAGTTCAGGCATTGCTCCATTCCGGCTTTTAAGCGTTTTATTGATTTTGGAAATATAATCGCTATAAATGCCATCCGTCTCTCCTTTGCAGACCTCATAAGGTCTTGTTTCATGAAGACATTTAATAAGGATATCTATTGCAACAATCCCTTTCCATGCCTGTTTAGTAAAGTCATTGCCGACTATCCCGAGTTCACGGTAGAGTGATTCGTCCTGATTGGGAGAATATATAGGGACATGTGAAAGTCCGATTCCGTCAAGCACGAGCCTGTGTAGAATATTGTATTGTCCAAAACGACACGGCCCAGCACCTGAAGGCATGAAAAATACGGCCCTGTCAGAATCAAAATCCTTTGAAAGGGTTTTTTTCACCATATCACCGGTTGTAATGGCGCACGGGTAACATTCTTTTCCCGACACATAGCGTCTTCCGATTTTAACAGTCTCGATGTCGGGAACATCCATTACCTCGGCGTCAAGACCGCATGTCTCAAAAGCCGCTGCAAGACCAATCACATGGTCCGACATTCTCGGTATATAAACGATCTTGTTTTTCGTGCCCCGGCTTATTGACAAAGATTTTATTTTCCTGGGCTTGCTTACCAAAATCTCTTTTCTGCCGCTTATGCTATCGAGAAACGCCTCGCATCTCGTTATTACTCCGGCATCCGCGCTGTGCTCATCTATTTCAATCTGAAGGAACGGTTTGTTAGCCATACTTTCATTAAAATATCTTTGAATAAAGGAATCAGGCCCGCAAGAAAAATTCCCGATATAAAGGGCAAACAACCTCGGATTGTCCCGTATTATTTCAGCTGCTTTTAAGATACTTTGCCCCGATCTCCAGTACATGTTGGTCCACCTGTCGGAAATGTCAACAGTTTCAAGCGGCAGAAAGTCCATAGGTATGGAGAAGACGCCGAGGGCGGACAATTTCTTTGGGATATCAAGATTAATGCCGGGATCAAATGCATTGTAGGAACGGCCGATTATAACGATCGTTCTTTCGGGTATATTTTCCAGAATTTCTCTGCCGCGTTTTTTTACCGCCGAGTTAAATTCTTCCTGAACTGTATCAGCCTTTTTCAAGGCTCTCTTTACCGCGGCCTTCGATATATGGAAGGGTTTCAGGGAATTGCATATTTCTTTCAGGAGATATCCCTTGCCCTGTTCCAGATTGATTATCGGTTTTATAAGTCTTATATTTCCAAAGGCTATATTCGCGATATACGGCATCGTCTGCGCATAGGGACACGCATATGCGCGCATTGCATTACTGTCCGGGTTAAAGTTTATAAAACTCGGCAAAAACACTGCTTCGACGTCTTTATCAATTAAATCCTTAATATGTCCGTGCGCAACCTTGTGAGGGAAACAGCTTTCAGAAAGGATATTTTCGACTCCCTTGTTTATTATTTGCCTGTTGGTATCATCTGAAAGTTCGACCTCAAAACCCAGTTCCCAGAGCAAAGTGCTCCAGAACGGAAGGAAATCATGGAAGAAAAATATCATGGGGATGCCTATACGGAATTTCCTCTGTCCTTTAAATTTTTCAACATATGATCTGTGGGCCTTAACAAGAAGTTGTTTCCGCTCTGTAAACAGATCCGGCAATACGCCGGAGACAGGCAAACCTTTTTTCTTGCGCTGAACATCATATTTTTCACACCTGCTCCCGTAATAAAGAGGCTCTTTTTCTCCTTCGACCTTGACCCTGTTTATCTCACACAGGTTATCACAGCTCTTGCATTCAAACGACTTGATTTCATAGTTCCTTTTTGACAGGTCAAAGCCCTTGAAAGAGGACTTGGCCGACTGCTGAATGCCGGGCGTTTCCATGTGTTTCTTTGCTATAATCGCCATGCCGATGGCCCCTGTTACGTCATGGTGAGGAGGAACAACAATATGTCTGTCAAGGTATTTCTCAAATGCAGCGACAACGGTTTTATTAAAAGCCACGCCTCCCTGGAAGAATATCTTCTCACCGATTGCCCTGTCTCCTACGACCCGGTTTATATAATTCTGGACTATTGAATATGAAAGACCGGCTACGAGATCTTCTTTGGGAGCACCCCTCTGCTGTTTTGAAAGAAGAGAATTCTCCATAAATACCGTACATCTTTCTCCAAGTGTACAGGGCCTTTGTGATTTAAAGGCAATATCGCTGAATTCCTGTTTTACTGATATATCAAGTTTCTCTGCCTGCTCTTCCAAAAATGAGCCCGTACCAGCAGCACATGCCTTGTTCATTTCAAAATCAACAATAATGCCGTCTTTTATTGAAATATATTTTGAATCCTGTCCGCCGATTTCAAAGATAGTATCAACATCCGGATCTATCTCAACAGCTGCCCGCGCCTGGGCGGTAATCTCATTTTTCACGATATCCGCCCCGACAAAATCGGCTATCATGTAGCGGCCTGAACCGGTAGTCCCTACCCCGCATATGTCTACTTTGTCGCCGACCTCACGGCATATTTCATCAAGCCCTTTTTTAACCGCCTCGATCGGCCTTCCGGCAGTCATCAGATATCTCTTTGCAAGTACTCTTTCCTCTTCATCGATAACGGCAAGATTTGTACTTATTGATCCTATGTCAATCCCAAGATACGCCGTAACTTTTTCATGAACTTCCGGTTTATGGA
This sequence comes from Deferribacteres bacterium, assembly GCA_030598625.1. Taxonomy (GTDB): domain Bacteria; phylum Nitrospirota; class Thermodesulfovibrionia; order UBA6902; family UBA6902; genus JAUVPO01. The sequence goes on from JAUVPO010000001.1 coordinate 12,173, forward strand.
TGTAATAAGATATATTGTGATTTTTCTCGTATTCTTCAAGATTGTCACACAAAGGCTGATATCCTTTTTCATCGTCTTTTAAAGAAGCAATGAATTGCTTCAGGTTTTCGATATCAAAAGGAGATACGATACCCTTCTCCATATCTTTAAGAACCGCGCCTATCGCAGACATTATCGCGAAATATTCAGGAATTATAAGATTATCTACTGACAGCACTTCATTAAACGCCCTCCTGACTCCAAGGTTCGCAGCGACCCCACCCTGAAAACTGACCGGTTCACGCAGGTCCATATTCTTACAGATGCTTCCCTTGAAATTTCTCGCAACGGCAAAACAAAGCCCCGCAACAATCTCCTCTACGGGAGTGGCTATCTGCTGGAGGTGAATCATATCTGATTTTGCAAAAACACTGCACCTGCCGGCTATACGCGGTGGTCTTTTTGACCTGAGGGCAATTTCACTGAATTCTTCTATACTTAGATTGAGCCTTTCAGCCTGCTGGTCAAGGAACGAACCAGTGCCTGCCGCGCAGACAGAGTTCATGTTAAATTCTTTCACCATGCCGTTTTCAAGCAGGATAAGCTTTGAGTCTTCCCCGCCCATTTCAATAACGGTTTTGACATGGGGATAAAGTTTTTTAGTTGAATAACTGAGAGCAACGACCTCATTAACAGGTTTAATGCCGAATGCCTGGGCAATGAGCTTGCCCGCTGTACCCGTAATACTCAGGGAAGCGTCCGGAGGCGAATTCTTTAAAAGTTCATACGCAACAGTAAGTGGATTCCCCTTATGACGCTCATACCTTGTCTCGTGAATATTTCCATCAGAATCCAATATAGCAAGTTTTACGCTAACCGAACCCGCATCAATTCCAATAAATTTTTTCATAATTCTATTTCCTCAATAATTTATTTAGTCTTTTTTCAACTGACTTGACCTTTTCCATCAGAAATTATACTGAATTCCACAAGCATTTCATACCCCCTTTAACATCATCTCCCTTACCTCCAGGTACGAATTGATTCCAATATCTGAACTTAGCACCTGTTTAATCGTCCTTTTTTGCCTTTTCTTTTTCATCAATTATTTTCTGTGCAATGTGAGCAGGCACTTCTTCATAGTGGGACGACTCCATAGTATACATGCCCTGTCCGCTGGTTAACGAGTTAAGCTGATTCGCATAGATAAGCATTTCCGCCATAGGCACTAAAGCGGCAATTTTCTGGCTGCCCCCTGCATCGGATTCGACCCCCTGGACCTTCCCGCGTTTTGAATTGAGGTCTCCTATCACACTTCCGAGGAATTCTTCGGGAGTTGAAACCTCTATTTTTACGATCGGTTCCAGCAAAACAGCCTTTGCACCCGGAGCGGCCTTTTGCAACGCCATTGATCCGGCAATCTTGAACGCCATTTCCGACGAATCCACAGAGTGGTAAGAACCGTCGTATAATGTGGCTCTCAAATCAATTACCGGATATCCGGCAACCAGTCCGTCTTTCATTTTCTCAACAATACCTTTCTCCACTGCCGGGATATACTGTCTTGGAATCACGCCCCCTACGATTTGATTCACAAACTCAAAACCCGCACCTGTAGGCAATGGTTCAATCTTGACCCAGCAGTCGCCAAACTGTCCCCTTCCACCGGATTGTTTCTTGTATTTACCCTGGGCGCTGGATGACGACTTGATAGTCTCTCTGTAAGGAATCTTTGGTGACTTCATAACAACTTCGACCCCGAACTTCCTTTTCAACTTCTGGAGAGTCACTTCAAGATGCATCTGCCCCATTCCGCCCAGAATCATTTCCTTTGTCTCCGTATCCCTGTGAAATTTAAGTGTGGGGTCTTCTTCAAGGAGTCTATGCAAACCCGTACTCACTTTTTCCTCATCCCCCCTTGATTTCGGATCAATTGCGTACGATATCATCGGCTCGGAAAACTGGACCGGCTCTAAAATAATCGGTTTCCCCGCATCCGAAAGCGTATCACCGGTCTGGGCATATTTGAGTTTGGCAACTGCCGCCATATCGCCCGGCCCCACCTCTTTAACAGGCTCCTGTTTCTTACCGAGAAGATAAAACATGTTCCCCATTTTTTCCTTGCTGTCACGTCCCGCGTTGTATACCGTTGAATCCGACTTCAACACCCCTGACAACACCCTGAAAAGCGTAAGCTTTCCAGCAAAGGGGTCCGCAATCGTCTTAAAAACATACACCGATAAAGGATCGTCCGCAACGGGCTTTCTTGATTCATCTTCGCCGGTTTTCGGGTTCTTCCCCTTTATTGGAGTCTTGTCAGCCTTTTCCACCGGCGACGGGAGACAGAATAAAACAGTGTCCAGGAGTTGTTGAACGCCTATGTTTTTATCGGCAGACCCGCATATGACAGGAACAAACAAGCCTGATATGGAGCCGTCTTTAATCCCTTTATTTATTTCCTCATCAGTAAGGTCAACGCCTTCGAGATATTTTTCAAGCAATTCATCATCCGACTCGGCCACCTTTTCTACAAGCTTTTTTCTGTACTCTTCCGCATCTCCTTTAAAAACGTCAGGGATATCCGTTTCAGACATCTTTCCGTCCTTAAATTTTACGGCCTTCATTTTGATTATGTCGATTATACCTTCAAAATCGTCCTCCGCTCCTATTGGAATATTCAAAGGAATCGCAGTAATGCCATATGCTTTTTCAATGCCTTCAATCGCATTCCGGAAGTTGGCGTTTTCCCTGTCCATCTTGTTTATAAACACAATTCTCGGGATTTCATATTTATCGGCAAACTGCCAGAGCTTCCCTGTTTCAGCCTTAACCCCCGACAATGCGCTTACGATTACGATTGTGCCGTCCACTGCGCTTAAAGAACACTTTGTGTCCTCAATAAAGTTTATATATCCGGGAGTATCGATAATATTAACTCTGTATCCGTTCCAGTCACAGAAAGCCATGGCAGATGAGATCGAAATTTTCCTTTCTATTTCCTCGGCTTCAAAATCAGTCACCGTATTGCCGTCTCCTGTGTTACCCATTCTCTCTACAACTCCCGCGTCAAATAACATGGCCTCGACAAGCGAGGTCTTACCCGCGCCTCCATGAGCAATTACCGCAATATTCCTGATTTTCTCAACGTTAATACCCATAGAATCATCCTCCCTCCCTATCTATCCATTATGCATTATCTGTTTTATATGTCAAAAATACAATCTAAATTTTACAGGATTATTCAAACAACTTATAACGACCACAGAAATCATTCAACTATATCCTCAATAAACGGCTTATATTCAGTTGCTGACGCCGCCTTTTTGGCCCAAATTTTTATACCAAACAAAGATATTATGAATACTGCAAAACCTGTTGCCGCGGCAACAAGGTCTGAATCAGTCCCATTAAAATACTCCAGGGCGATAATTTTCCCCATTATCGTCCCCCCAATAAAAGCGATTAACGGAATCCCGTAGACCAATATCGTTCCTTTAAGAAATGTCTGCGGCCCTAATGAAACCTTTACAGTCTGACCTACTTTTGCCTGAACAGTATTTAATGCCTTTATTTCCATTCCCTCGTCTGTTGATTCACATGTCCCTTTTGTGGTACAGCCGTCACAAAAATCCTTTTTTCGTACAATTATACTTGCCGTAACACCATCAGTTTTTGTAACAACACCGATGTCTTCAATCATAATATTAAAGCGATTGGCTATATTTTCGCTCTGTAACCTTTTAATAATTCAGCTTACAGCCTATCGCTTATGGCTTATAGATAGTAATCTTATCCTCTCAAGAGCTTGTACTCTATACTGTCCACAAGCGCCTGCCAGGATGCCTCAATTATATTTTCCGACACACCGACCGTTCCCCATTTGTGTGTCTTGTCTCCTGATTCTATGAGAACTCTTACCTTAGCCTTGGTGCCGACACCTGCCGTTAAGACCCTTACTTTATAGTCCAGAAGTTTGACGTCTTTTAATTGGGGATAGAATTTTTCAAGCGCCTTTCTCAAGGCATTGTCAATTGCATTAACAGGGCCGTTGCCGGTTGCAGCCGTATGCTCCGGTTTTCCATCCACTGTCAGCATTATTGTTGCCTCACTGGAAGGGGTTTCACCTTCTTTTCTTTTTTCATCGATAACCCGAAACCCGGTAAGGTCAAAAAACCTCCTGTGAAGCCCGAATGTCTTTTTAATAAGAAGCTCAAAAGAGGCCTCTGCTCCTTCAAACTGGAAACCCTGATTTTCAAGCTCTTTCAGTTCTCTGACAATCTGGAATACCTTTGGGGAATCCGGATCGATTTTCAGTTTAAAATCCTTAATTTTCCTGATGATATTGCTCCTGCCGCTCAGGTCGGACACCAGGACCCTCTGATAATTCCCGACGCGCTCAGGCCTGATATGTTCATAAGTTTCGGGATGCCGAACCACCGCGCTGACATGGATGCCGCCCTTGTGGGCAAACGCACTGTCTCCTACATAAGGCTGTCTCTTAAAATGCCTCAGATTGGATATTTCTGTCACAAACCTGGAAACTTCTTTTATTTTTCTTAATTTATTATCAGTTACGCAGTTCTTTTTAAGCTTCAACTTTAAGCCTGGAATCACGGAAATCAGGTTGGCATTGCCGCATCTTTCACCTAATCCGTTTATGGTCCCCTGAACCTGAGATGCCCCGCTTTCAACCGCAACAAGCGAGTTGGCAACAGCACATTCCGAATCATTATGGGCATGTATACCGACCGGTATATCTAAGATACGCACTATTTCCCGAACAGTCTCTCCTATTTCACCGGGCATGGTCCCGCCGTTTGTATCGCAAAGCACAAGGCAGTCCGCCCCGGCTGAAGAAGCGGCTTTCAGTGTTTTCAGTGCATATTCAGGGTTTGCCTTATATCCGTCAAAAAAGTGTTCCGCATCGAAAAATACCTGCGGAACTCTCTTTTTAAGATAGGATATTGTGTTAGAAATTAAATCAAGATTCGTTTGCTGTGATACCCGCAGCGCTTCTCTGACATGAAAATCCCAGGTCTTCCCCACAATAGTTACAACCGGGGTCCTTGCCGAAAGAAGTTCTTTTATACTCGGGTCCTTACTAACCGGGAGTGATGCCCTGTGTGTCGCACCGAAAGCGCTTAGTTTGGAATTGTTCAGTTTTAATTTTTTTGCCTGTCTGAAAAAGTCCGCGTCTTTCGGATTAGCTCCAGGCCATCCCCCTTCAATATAATGAACGCCGAATTTATCAAGTTTGGCAAGAATCCTTAGTTTATCTTCCACAGAAAAAGAGATGTCCTCTGATTGAGCGCCGTCCCGCAGGGTTGTATCGTAGATTTCAATTTTACGCATATGCTTTTAGAAAACAGTTTATTGAATAAGTTAGTAAAAACGAATCGTTGTTAAAATTCGCACTCTGATATTTGTCATTATCAATTAAATGCCTATACTTTTGCAAGATTAAATGAATCATGCAGCGCCCTGACAGCAGTCTCCATATGCTTCACATCAATTACACATGAAATCTTGATCTCCGAAGTACTTATCATCATTATGTTAATTCCCGCCTTTGAAAGGGTTTCAAACATCTGTGCGGCAACTCCAAAATGAGACTGCATGCCCACGCCTATTATTGAAACCTTTGCCACGTCGCTGTTTATGCTGACACCCCTGCTCCCGAGTATATTTGATACCTTTTCCGTAATCTCCAATGCTCTTTTTTCGTCTTTTTTTGATACCGTAAATGACAGGTCCGTAGCATTATCATCACTGCTTATGTTCTGCACTATCATATCAACGTTAATATTTGCGTCCGCTATGGCATCGAAAATCGTTGCCGCTATCCCTGGACTGTCAGGCACCCTCATTATGGTAATCCGGGTCTGGTTTTTATCGTGAGCAAGCCCCGTAACAACAATTTTTTCCATATCTCCATCCTCCTTTGTAACAAGAGTCCCAGGACTTTGATTGAAACTCGAACTCACAATTAAAGGTACATTATTTTTTTTCGCGAACTCAACGGCCCGTCCGTGCAGAACCTTTGCCCCAAGACTCGCCATCTCCAGCATTTCATCATAAGATATTCTGTCCATTTTTCTGGCGTCAGGAACTATTCTCGGGTCAGCCGTAAACACCCCTTCGACGTCAGTATATATCTCGCAGGCATCCGCTGACAGCGCAGCGGCTATTGCAACGGCCGTGGTATCCGAGCCTCCCCTGCCCAGGGTGGTAACATCGGAGAATTCATTGATCCCCTGAAACCCCGCAACAACCGGGATCTTGCCTTCATCCAGGGCTTCCTTGAGCCGGCTCGCGTCGATACTTTCAATCATGGCCTTCGTGTGTGAACTGTCTGTAATGATTCCCACCTGTCTGCCGGTGAAACTCATTGAATCATGCCCGGTTTTCTGGATGGCCATGCAAGTAAGTGCGCTGGTCACCCTTTCACCTGAAGAAAGCAGCAAATCCATTTCTCTCTCATCAGGGGTGTCCGTTATTTCACCGGCCAGTCTCTCAAATTTATCGGTTTCGCCCGCCATGGCGGAAACAACAACGATAACCTGGTTGCCCCGCCCGGCTGTTGAGACGACCCTTTCAGCGACTGCCTTTATCCTTCCCGTATCCGCAACAGATGTCCCCCCGTATTTTTGAACAATCAAAGCCAAATCAAATCCCTCATTTCTCCATTATCATAAAGCAATATCTATTCTATAATGTCAAATGACAAAGTACAAACCTCAGAGAAGCGACAAAACACGTTTACTTGCCTTTCACAAAATAGTCCATCAATTTATGTCCTTTTTGAAAATTACGAATGCCTTTCATTCTGCAAATATATTCTGAATAGGACTTAGCACGCGGACCCTTTAATGGATTACAGTTTCTATAAATAACAAAAGGGACCGGTTCCTTTGTATGGGTTTTAAGACTAACCGGAGTAAAATGATCGGGCAACAGCAGGATGCTGTACTCTTTAATTTTTTCAATACCCTTTAAAATTGTTCCTACTACCTTTAAATCAAAATCTTCTATAGCCTTTATCTTGGCCTTAATGTCCCCATTATGCCCTGCTTCATCAGGCGCTTCAACATGCACATACAGGATGTCATATTTCTTAAGCGCCCGAAGGGCCGCATTAGCCTTGCCGATATAATTCGTATCAATATATCCGGTAGCGCCCTTAACATTCAATATATCAAAACCCGCGCAAATGCCAAGACCTTTTGTTAGATCAACGGCGGATATCAGCGCCCCTTTGAGATTATATTTGTCTTTAAACTTCGGGATGGACAGTTTCCTGCCCTGTCCCCAGAACCACAGACTGTTTCCAGGATTAAGCCCCCTTTTCAATCTATTCCTGTTTACGGAACTTGACATCAGGATTTCCCATGATTTGTCCATCAATGACACAAGCGCATCCCCGCCCCTGCCTTTAGGCAGATAACCGCTTATTTTCTTTCCTGTAATATCATGTGGGGGAGTACATTGTATTTTGGCTTTTCCGTTTCTCCAGACCATCAGGTGGCGGTAACTCATTCCTGGATAGAAGCTGATCTCTTTGTTTCCCAATTTCTTATTGACTTCATTGATTAAGAGTTTCGCTTCTCTGGTTGAAATATGCCCGGCGCTGTAATCCTGCATAACGGCTGAATTTCTCTTGCCCGGTTCTCCAGGATTCAGGGTAACGAGATTGCACCTGAAGGCAACGTCTTCCGCCCCCAGTTTAATCCCTCTGTATTCCGCCTCAATCGGGCCCCGTCCGCTGTAGTATCTTGCAGGATCATAGCCGAGTATCGAGAGATTCGCGACATCCGAACCAGGGTCAAAACCATGAGGAATGGTCCTCGCCGTCCCGATTTCGCCTTCCGCAGCCAGCCTGTCCATGTTATGTGTGCGGGCCTTCTGAAGGCAAGTCTTGTATCCGAGCATTTTTAAAGGCCTGTCAGCCATCCCGTCGCCCACAAGTACAATGTATTTCATCTTGAAATTTATCCCTCACAAACAAACCAGCGGATTATATTAACTTTTTCGGTTATTAAAAGTGAAGGTTCGGCAATAAAAAGACAGGGGGCACGGACATTTTTTAAGGACGATTTTCAGCTCTTATTTTCGATAATGTCCGCAGAATTCAGCATAGCCTTATAGAATTCCACATAACTCGGCGGCGGGAATACAACTTCCATTCCAATTTGTTTGGTTAAACCAAGGGGAGCTACTTTAAACGACCACATCACCCTACAGTCAATATTGATCGTTTCATTTTGAGTCTGAAATTTTACTTTCAACTTTGTCCCCGAAGTAAAACCTGTTGATGTACTCAGGAGATTTGAGGATGCAGTCTCAACGTAAACACCCTTTTCTGAAATGTTCCCTATCACACAATTACAGGAGCTGTCATCCAGGATAATCTCTCCCTCTATATGCACTTTCTTCCTTTTACAAAATCTTCTTTCCATGGCTTATCCTATCATTATTTTTGTATTTTTTAAAAGTTTTTTTATGTGACAATAATCACGGATGCCTCAATAATGATGATTTATAAACCGGAATATGTTAAGTTATCAAAATTTTTGTATAGTTCCAGTTAAAGGAATAGTGCCTTTGAATAGAAAAAAAAGTTTACGGCAAATCAGAATTTTATTATCAGCCTTACTATTTATGTTATTAACTCTTTCCTCACCTTTTTGGGTAAGAGATGTATCAGCAGAAATTGAAACTTCCATAGCGATCAGCCAGGGCATCAGAACAGATAATTTCGACTGGAACATTGCCGGAAACATTTATGGCACCAACCCGAACATATTGTCTGAATTGACCTGGAGTGATCTAATGATTGTTCAGACTAAAGCGCATGGGCAACTTACTATAGCCGACAAATTTTACTTAAGGTGTTCACTTGCTTACGGCTGGATAATAGACGGAGATAACCAGGATTCAGATTATTGGGGGGATAACCGTACCGGCGAATTCTCCAGGTCCAACAACAGCTCCGATGACGGTAATGTAATGGACGTCTCGGTGGGACTGGGATATCAGTTCAGGCCCAAAAACGGCAAGTTTGCAATTACACCCCTTATAGGCCTCTCATATCATGAGCAAAACTTCGTCATGACCAATGGGTATCAGACCATTGATATACCCGCACCCGACGAGGCACGTGAAAGTCAGACAGGGCCTTTCCCGGATCTAAACAGTAAATATGATGCCCGGTGGATGGGGCCATGGACAGGTGTTGATTTGTCCCTTAACATAATTAATGAAATCAAGCTATCAGGTGTGATGGAGCTTCACCTGGCTGATTATGCAGGTGTGGCAGACTGGAACCTCAGGGATGACTTTCAACACCCAAAAAGTTTTGAACATTCTGCATATGGATACGGCATATTTATTTCTATTGCTATAGATTATGCGTTTAACGAGGGCTGGAATATAGGCATTACCACCTCTTATCAGGATTGGTCAACCGACAGCGGAAAGAGTCGAACATACCGTTCCGATGGCGCCGAGCTGGGAACACGTTTTAACGAAGCAAACTGGGATTCCTTAACAGCGGAAGCAGGGATAACATATAGTTTCTAATTAAATAACCGGGAATTATATCTGCATTTTATTAATCATTAATCGATCTGCCCCCCTAATAATAGTTATTAAGAACTCAACAAAGATAAATTCAAGACCTGACCATCGTCTGCCGTATAAGATACGATAAGTTTTCTTATTTCAAATGAAAGGACTGTTAGTATGATGAAAAAAATGGAATTGCCATGGGATATAGGATTGCTTATCATGCGGCTGGGAATTGGAGCGAGTATGCTCATATTTCACGGATATGGAAAAATCTCCTTAGAGACCGCAGTCTGGAAAAAAATCTGGAGTATGATAAAGACCATAAAGATAAATTCCCTTGCTCAAATCTGGGAATTCATGGCTCTTTTTTCCGGGTCAACCTGCGCTTTGCTGATTGTACTGTTTATGATAGGGGTTTTATTCAGACCCATGACCGTACTGCTTGCATTTACGATGTTAATTGAAATATTGAAACATTTTACCTTACCTGAAGGAACAGCCGGTGCAGGATGGAGCGGGGCGGCACAGTCACTTGAACTGCTGATAATCTTTTCAGGATTGCTCTTTCTCGGTCCCGGCAGGTTTGTAGCAACCCTTAAAAAACAATGAGAGTCTTTAATATACCATTCCACCGTATTGCCATTTGTAATATTCATTTTTACTGAAATATGCGAAATTCTCCACTCTCCAAAATCGTTTATCCGTCCCGACCCGCTTAACCGGCAGATCCATAGCGGCATCCGGCTTATCTGTTCCGTATGCAGTGAATTTTATCATCAACCCTACATCACCGGATTCACTTCTGTACAGCACGGGATCGCTAAGCATTATAGCGTCAGCGCCAGTTACAAGAGTTCCAATGTCAACTTCCTGAAAATATTCTTTTACAAAGATTAATCCGCTTTCAACGTATTCCCTCGCCTCAGGAGTCAATGCCTCGTCTTCTTCAATATTCACGAAGTCAATACTCCATAAACTTATACCGGATGTATCTACAGGATAAGACATTCCATGGTCCTGAAAATATCCCTTCACGACATCTTCACGTGAACACGAGTTTAAAAAATATATTACGGCGGCAAATATGAGAAAAAAATTAAGAGCGGTTAATAATATTCCGAAACACTTAACACATAAAAAACGGAAACTGTAAATCATATGAATTTATAGCACGGAAAAACCGGAAAAGACAAGATATCAATAATAGTTGCAGGTTGTCATCAGATTTCAGTTTCTATTATATTTAGGTTGCCTATTTAAATCTGAAATTTTATAATAGTCCGACTTTGTTCAGAGTATTTACTAAAAAATAGTCCCGTTATAGGGAGGCATTGTGAGACTTAAAGACAAAAATGCATTAATTACAGGCGGGGCCCAGGGAATCGGAAAGGCCATCGCTTTGGGAATGGCAAAAGAAGGGGCTAATATCGGCATAGCCGACGTAAATATTGAAAATGCCGAGAACACGGCCCTGGAAGTCAGAACATCAGGGGTAAAAAGTATCGCCGTTAAACTTGATGTTTCAAGACAGGATAATGTTTCAAATACATTTCAGACATTCGTCAAGGAACTCGGCGCGCTCGATATCCTGGTTAATAATGCGGGAATCACGAGAGATACCGTACTGCTCAGGATGAAGGAAGAAGATTGGGACGCGGTTTTAAACGTTAATCTGAAAGGATCATTTTTATGCAGTAAAGAGGCCGTAAAAATAATGGCCAAACAGCGTTCAGGAAAGATCATAAGCATATCTTCGGTGGTAGCATTTATTGGCAATCCCGGTCAGGCAAACTACAGTTCTTCTAAAGCCGCACTTATCGGGCTGACAAAGACAATCGCTAAAGAATACGCAAGTCGTGGCATCAGGGCTAATGCGATAGCGCCCGGTTTTATTCAAACGGCAATGACCGATGCGCTCACTGATGAAGTCAAGGGTGAAATGAAGAGGGCCATTCCTCTTGGACAGTTCGGCACGCCTGAAGATGTAGCAAATATAGTTATATTCCTTGCCTCGAATGAATCTGATTATATAACCGGGCAGGTCATCCACGTAAACGGCGGCATGTATATGTAGGAAAATTTTAATTAAATATGTATAATTGATTCCCTGAAGTTTCAAATAAAGACTTTAAATTGTAAATTAGACATTGGAGGTGCTAAATGGAAGTAGCAGAAAAAGTAAAAGACATAATAACAAAACAATTAGGTGTTGACACTGAAAAGGTCACCCCGGAAGCTTCATTTGTAGAAGACCTCGGCGCTGATTCTCTCGATACCGTTGAACTTGTAATGGCTTTTGAAGAGGCATTTAACATTGAAATCCCTGATGAAGACGCAGAGAAGATTTTAAAGGTACAGGATGCAAACAAATACATAAAAGAGAAATCCGAAAACTGATATATCTTTCTACTCTTAAAAAATAATGAATCAGAGAAGAATTGTAATAACCGGTTTAGGAATGATAACTCCGCATGGGACCGGAAAAGAAAAATCCTGGGAATGCCTCGTCGAGGGGCGTCCGGCTGTGAAAAAAATAACCCACTTTGATCCTGATGGTCTGCCGTGCCAGATAGCGGCCGAAGTCCCTGATTTTGAAATAGACAATTTCATAGATACAAAAGAACAAAAAAAGATGGACAGGTTTATCCATCTGGGACTTGCAGCGGCAACAATGGCAATGGAAGACTCGGGACTCAAAGTCACGGAAAGCAACGCTTACAGAATAGGGGTAATTGTCGGCTCAGGCATAGGAGGCCTGGGAGCAATTGAACGATATACCCAAATCCTTAATGAAAAGGGTCATAAGAGAGTTTCCCCTTTCTTTATTCCAATGACAATAATCAATCTTACTGCCGGCCAGATTTCTATTCGCTTTGGCGTAAAAGGCCCTAATTCGGCCATTGCAACCGCCTGTGCATCCGGCACTCATTCAATAGGTGACGCTTTCAAGTTGATTCAAAACGGAACAGCCGACGCAATGATCTGCGGAGGGACGGAGGCAGTAATAACTCCGCTTGGAATTGCGGGGTTTACTTCCATGAAAGCGCTGTCAACAAGAAATGATGCGCCCGAAAAAGCGAGCAGACCCTTTGATAAAGACAGAGACGGTTTTGTCATGGGAGAAGGCGCAGGTATCCTGGTCCTCGAAGAACTGGAGCATGCCGTAAAAAGGGGCGCCAGAATTTATGCTGAAGTAATAGGTTACGGTTTAAACAGCGACGCATATCATATAACAAGCCCTTCTCCCAATGGTGAAGGCGCTGCCAAATGCATGGAAAGTGCCTTAAGGGACGCTGATATTCGTCCGGAGGAAGTAAATTATATCAATGCTCATGGAACCTCGACAAAATATGGAGATGAACTGGAAACAGTTGCAATCAAGACAGTGTTCAGTAAACATGCCTATAAACTGTATGTAAGGTCCACAAAATCAATGATAGGACACCTTCTCGGCGCTTCCGGCGGAGTTGAAGCGGCAATTTGCGCTCTCAGTATATTAAACAAGGTCGCACCGCCTACCATTAACCTTGATAACCCGGATTCAGGGTGCGACCTGGATTATGTAGCCCATAGGGCCATATCCGTTGATATAAATATAGCTATGTCCAATTCTTTTGGATTCGGTGGAACTAATGCCTGTATCATCTTCAAAAGATTTGACCGGTCTTGAAAATTCTTTAGGCTACACCTTTAAAAAAAAGACCCTGTTGAAAGAGGCGATTACCCATAAATCGTATGCTCATGAAAAACAGAAAAAACCGATTCCGTTTAATGAGCGTATGGAATTTTTGGGTGATGCAGTCCTTGAACTCATCATAAGTGAATATCTTTTTCGCTCATATTTGAAACATACCGAAGCCGACCTTTCCAAATTAAAAGCTTACGCTGTCCAGGAGGCAACCCTGGCAAAAATCGCAAGGGGCCTTGATATGGGAGCACACCTTATTCTTGGTAAAGGAGAGGAAATTACAGGCGGCAGGGAAAAATCTTCTTTACTTGCCAACGCCTTTGAGGCAATTTTAGCGGCGATCTACCTGGACGGCGGCTATGAACAGGCAGAAAATTTTGTACTCAGGAACTTAACAATTAAAATAGATAAACTTGTAACAAATAATTTTGTCTTTGATTTTAAAACAAAAATCCAGGAAGTCGCCCAGTCACAGTTCGGTGTATTGCCGAAGTATGAAACATATAAGGAAGAAGGCCCTGAGCATAAAAAGGTTTTTGAAGTCAAGGTCTTTATTAATGATAACTTATTCGGTTCAGGCAGTGGGAAAACAAAAAAAGCCGCGGCTCAGAAGGCCGCAGAAGCCGGTCTGAAGAAAATCAGGGAAAAACATGAAACTGACATATAAAAAATCAGGTGTGGACATAAACAAAGGCAACAGGCTGGTGGATATCATCAAACCGATGGCACGCTCTACGTTTAAGCCGCATGTAATCAATGATATCGGTTCTTTCGGGGCATTTTGCAAGCTGGATATTTCAAAACATAAAAATCCTGTTCTTGTCAGCAGCACGGACGGCGTAGGCACAAAACTGAAAATCGCTTTCATGCTCAACAAACATGATACAGTCGGCATTGACCTTGTTGGCATGTGTGTAAACGATATACTCACAAGCGGCGCCCAGCCTCTCTTTTTTCTTGATTATTTTGCCTCCGGAAAGCTCTCAACCATAAAGGCGGCAAGTGTTATTAAAGGGATCGCCAGGGGCTGTAAAATGGCTGACTGCTCACTTATTGGCGGTGAAACCGCTGAAATGCCGGGATTTTACGCCAAAGGAGAATATGACCTGTCAGGATTTGCGGTCGGTGTTGTTGACGGAAAAGCCATTATCAACGGTTCGGAAATCAAAAACCGGGATGTATTGATAGGGCTTGCTTCAAACGGTCTCCACAGCAACGGCTATTCACTCGTAAGAAAACTTTTTTTTGACATAAAAAAATATGGTCCGAAGAAGCATATAAAGGAACTCGGCTGTTCAATCGGGGAAGAACTCTTAAGACCGACAAAAATTTATGTAAAGAGCATTTTGAAAATTATCCGGAGTTTCAGGATAAAAGGGATAGCCCATATTACCGGCGGAGGTCTTACTGAAAACCTCCCGCGAATCCTTCCTCAAAAGGCAGGACTGAAATTTGTCATTGAAAAAGGCAGTTGGCCTGTGCACAGCATATTCAATCTTGTTCAGACAATGGGCGCTGTCCCGGAGAAGGAAATGTTCAAGACATTCAATATGGGAATCGGCATGGTACTGGTAGTTAATCAGGCGGATTCTAAAAAAACCATTAAAAGACTCGAGCAGCTTGGAGAAAAGGCATTCATAATAGGACAGGTGGAAAAAGGGAACAGAGTGGTGGAATATAAATCTAAATGCTTACTTTAGGAGTATTAGCCTCGGGCAGGGGCTCGAATTTCCAGTCGATCATAGACAGCATTGAATCAGGTTTTCTGGATGCAAAGACCGCTGTTTTGATAACGGACAATCCGGATGCATATGCAATTGAACGGGCAAAAAAGCATAATATAGAATCTCTCGTATTAAAGCCGCGTGATTTTGCGGACAAAAACGCTTATTATTCTTATATTGCCGGAGAGTTCAAAAAAAGGGGAGTTGAACTCGTTATCCTGGCAGGCTTTATGAGAGTTGTCGGAAAAGCGCTTATAGAGCAATACCGCAATAAAACAATGAACATCCACCCTGCCCTGCTGCCCTCATTCCCAGGACTTCACGGGCAGAAGCAGGCAGCTGATTACAGTGTGAAGATTTCAGGCTGTACAGTGCATTTCGTGGACGAAGGCATGGACACCGGCCCCATAATAATCCAGGCCGCGGTCCCCTCTTATCACGACGATACGGAAGACACCCTCTCTGAAAGGATACTGAAACAGGAACACAGAATCTTCCCTTACGCAATAAAGCTTTATTCTGAAGGCAGGATTTCGGTTAAAGGGAGGAAGGTTATTGTTAATGTGGGAAGGGATGACGCGCTGCTTATTAATCCTCCTTTTTAAAATAGCGCCGGGGACAACAACTGTTTAATCGTGGATTAACTCCTCAAACTCGCCCCTGAATTTCCTGATCATTGTACCAATGGACATTGCCGCGGCATCGCCCATCGGGCACAGCGTAGAGCCCCTCATATAGCGACACAATCTCATTACCATCTCAAGATCGTTTGAACTCCCCTGCTCCATTACTATACGGTCCATCAAAATCTTGATCATGTTCAGTCCTTCCCGGCAGGGCGTACACTGGCCGCATGATTCATGGGCATAAAACTTCGCCGCCTTTTGGGCGATAAGGGGGATAGAAGCGTCTTCATCAATAACAATAACACCTCCTGTGCCGAGCATCGAACCCACCGCGGCAAGAGACTCGAAATCCATTTCAAGATCAATCTCATCCGCCAGGAGAATCGGGGAAGAAATGCCTCCCGGTATTACTGCTTTTAAGCCTTTATTGCCTTTTATGCCCCCTGCAAACTCATAGATCAGACTCTTTAAAGATATCCCCAGCGGACATTCGAAAGCGCCAGGCTTATTGACATGACCGGAGACCCCAAAGACTCTTGTGCCATAGCTTCTGGGCTTTCCAATGGCCCTGAAGGCATCAGGCCCGTTTTTAATGATAAACGGGATGCATGCCAGAGTCACAACATTATGGATCAGGGTCGGCTCGCCATAGAGTCCCGACAATGCAGGGAACGGAGGCTTCAACCTCGGCCGGCCCGCCCTGCCCTCAAGCGATTCCATAAGAGCGGTCTCTTCACCACAGACATATGAGCCTGCGCCCCTGAATACATCTATTTGAAAGGAATAACCGGAATCCAGTATATTGTCTCCAACAAAGCCTTTTGCCTCCGCATCTTCAAGCGCCTGCACAAGTATCTTCGCTATCCAGTCATACTCACCCCGGATATAGATAAATCCGAAATGCGCGCCGATCGCATAAGCAGTAACAGCCATCCCCTCTATTAATTGATGCGGATTATACTGCATAATCTGCCTATCTTTGAAAGTTCCGGGTTCTCCTTCATCAGCGTTGCAGATAAGATATATTTTCCTTTCCCTGTCCTTTGGCAGAAATTTCCACTTTGTGCCTGCAGGGAACCCGCCTCCGCCCCTTCCCCTGAGCCCCGACTCTTCAACCATTGAAATCACCTCTTCCGGAGGCAATGCAAACGTCTTCTCAAGCGCTCCATATCCACCCTGTCCCATGTACACATCGATAGAATCTAAATCAGGTATCTCTATATTTTTTAAAAGAATTGTCTCCATTTATCCCCCGACTTCCCGCCTCTTTATGGAATCGATTATTTCGTCCACCTTCCCGGTATCGAGATTCTCGTGGTACTCCATATTGATCTGCATCGCAGGCGCGTTACCACAGGAAGCCAGACATTCCACAGCCACTATGCTAAATAACCCGTCCGGTGTTATCTCCCCCTCATGAATATTAAGCTTTTTTGAAAGGTAGTCGAAAATGGCGTCGCTGCCGAGTAACGCGCAAACAACATTAGTACATACCTGGATATGATATTTACCCGCGGGTTTTAACCTCAGCATTGTGTAAAAACTCGCCGTGCTAAAAATCCGCGCCTCCGGAACATCCAAAATTCCGGATATATCTTTTAAATCATTTTCACTAATGTAACCTTTTCTTTTTTGCAATAAAGTAAGCACGGGCAGAAGCGCCGATTCTTTTTTCGGGAACCTGCCTATCAGCCTGTTTATGGTCTCTTTTACTTCCTCAGTCATATTTATTTCCGAAACTTATGCCTTCTCCAGGCGTATCGCGCACGCCTTGTACTCAGCTGTTCCGGCAACAGGGTCAAAGGCATTATTCGTCAGCACATTAGCGCATGCCTCATGAAAGTGAAAGCTCATAAAGCAGACGCCTTCAGACACCCTTTCCGTCACCCATGCCTTTACTTTAACTTTGCCCCTTCGTGAAACAGCCCACACGTAATCACCATCCCTTATATCAAGTCTCCCCGCATCTTCCATGCTTATTTCAATTAATTCCTCGGGAAATATCTCCTCAAATCCTGCCGACCTCCTTGTCTGTGTAGCCGTATGGTAATGCCACAGTCTTCTTCCGGTCGTGAGTGTAAAAGGATATTCCTTATCAGGGACCTCTGCAGGAGGTCTCCATTGCGCAGGAAGAAACTTTGCCTTGCCGCGAGGGAATTTACCGTCTCTGTAAAGATAACGCGTCCCTTTATGTTGAATGTCGGGACAGGGCCACTGAATGCCCTCATGCTCGATCCTTTCATAAGTAATGCCGGACATGCTGGGGGTCAGTCTGAGTATCTCTTCCCATATCTGTTCAGTTGATTCGTATTCCATGTCATAGCCCATACGTTTTGAAAGTTCGCTGATAATCCACCAGTCATCCCTTGCCTGCCCCGGTGGTTCAACCGCCTTTTTTACACGCTGGATACGTCTTTCAGTGTTTGTAAACGTCCCCTCTGTTTCGGCAAAACATGTCGCAGGTAAAACAACATCCGCATATATCGCGGTTTCATTCAGAAAGATGTCCTGCACAACAAGGAGATCAAGCTTCTTGAGCGCATCGATCGTATGGGCCTGGTTCGGTTCAGACATCACAACATTTTCACCGTAAAGATAGAGCGCCCTGATATCGTTGTTGAGCATACCGTCGAACATGGCGGGTATCTTTGTGCCCTCTCCATCCGGCAGAGATTTTACGCCCCATGCCCCGGCAAACTTCTCCCGCGTTTCCGGGTCTGCAACCTTCTGGTATCCGCTGAACACATCAGGCAAGACCCCCATATCACACGCACCCTGAACATTGTTCTGTCCCCTCAGGGGATTAACGCCCGTACATTCGCTGCCTATATTCCCCAGGAGCATTTGCAGGTTCGCACAGGTCTTGACATTGTCTGTACCGGTGATGTGTTCGGTAATTCCAAGGGTATAAAAAAGCGCCACTTTTTCAGCGGTGCCGAGGGTCCTTGCAAGCTCCCGGATTTCATCCGCCGCCAATCCGCATATACCGGAAGCGCGCTCCGGGGGGTATTCGTTCACCGTCCTTTCAAGCTCTTCAAATCCTTCGGTATATTTGGCTACAAATTCCCTGTCATGCCATCCGTTTTTGATAATCTCATACATCACCGCATTAAGAAGCGCTATGTCGGAACCTACCTTATGCCGGTAATGTCTGGTTGCCCAGCGCGTAAGGTCTATCTTTCTGGGGTCTGCCACTATAAGCCTGTTCCCCTTTTTTACGGACCTTTTCATACAATAGGATATAACCGGATGGGCTTCCGTGGTATTGGAGCCGATTACAAAAATAACAGGGCAGTCTTCGATCTCACCTATTGAATTTGTCATTGCGCCCGCGCCTAAAGTAGCAGCCAGACCGGCCACAGTAGGCGCATGTCACGTACGGGCGCAGTGGTCGACATTATTTGTGCCGATTACCGCGCGCATGAATTTCATCATCACATAGTTGTTCTCATTCGTGGACCTTGCGCATCCAATCCCGACTATGGACTCAGGGCCGGAAGATTCCTTGATCCCGGACAGCCTTTTTGCCATAAAATTCAGCGCCTCATCCCAGCTTGCCTCAACAAGCTCTCCGTTTTTTCTTAAAAGAGGCGTTTTCAACCGCTCAGGCGAATGGACAAAATCACATCCAAACCTTCCCTTTAAGCACAAACTACCGTAATTCGGCGCCACATCCTCTATTCCGGTCACCTTAACAATTTCATTGTCCTTTACATGAAGGCGTATCCGGCAGCCGACACCGCAGTACGGACAGGTAGTCTCTATATTTTCCGTCTCCCAGTTCCTTGCCTTTCCAACGGACTTTTTTTCGATCAACGCGCCTGTCGGACAAAGCTGCACACATTCTCCGCATATTACACAGGAAGACTGTCCAATGGGTTTATTTAAATCACAGACAACCGTCATCCGATTACTGCGAAATCCCATGTCCAGGACCTCATTAACCACAATATTATTACATGCGGCAATGCACCGGTAACATTGAATACACTTGTTCATGTCCCTTATTATCATGGGACTTGATAAATCAACAGGGCAGTCTTTTTCCGCAATGGGGAAAGCGGGCCTTTCGATCCCGAGACGGTATGCAGTATCCTGAAGTTCGCAAACGCCGTTTGCTTCGCATGAAATGCAATTATGTTTTCCATTAGACAGGTACAACTCAACTATCATCTTCCTTGTCTCTATAATCCTTTCGGAAGCTGTAGTTATCACCATGCCGTCCCTTGCCAACAGCGAACAGGAAACCTGCAATCCCGGCAGACCTTCGACTTCAACAACACAAATCCTGCATTTACCTGCCTGCCCGGTTCTGGAATGATAACAAAGTGTGGGGATGTAAATTCCGTTTTCTCTCGCTACATTCAGTACAGTAATTCCTTTATCAGCCTGAATCTCCCTGCCGTCGATGTTTAAAGCTATTCTATCTTTCAATTCAGATTTAATATGAACAGCTGATTACGGATCAGCCTTTAATTTCCTGAAATAATTAATGGTCTCTTTAAGCCCGTCTTCAAGCTTGACCTTCGGCCTCCATTTGAGAGCCTTCCCGGCAAGTTTGATGTCCGGCTTACGCTGGGTGGGATCATCCTGGGGCAACGGCTTATAAATAATTTTAGATTTCGATCCGGTCAATTCAATAATCTTGCTGGCAAGTTCAAGTATACTGAATTCATCGGGATTACCGAGATTAACAGGCCCTGTAAAGTTATCGGGTGTGCCCATTAGTTTTACAAACCCGTCGATCATGTCATCCATATAACAAAAACTCCTTGTCTGGCTTCCGTCACCATAAACGGTTATGGGTTTCCCTTTTAGCGCCTGCACAATAAAATTGCTGACGACCCGACCATCATCCGGATGCATCCTCGGACCATAGGTATTAAATATCCGTGCGACTTTTATCCTTAATTTATGCTGACGGTGATAATCAAAGAAAAGGGTTTCAGCACACCGCTTTCCTTCATCGTAACACGAACGGAAGCCGACAGGGTTTACATTTCCCCAATAAGATTCCGGCTGGGGGTGTATCTCCGGATCGCCATATACTTCAGAAGTAGAGGCCTGCAATATCTTTGCCTTTACCCGCTTGGCCAGTCCGAGCACATTGATGGAACCATGGACGGATGTCTTTGTTGTCTGGACAGGATCAAACTGGTAATGTATCGGCGATGCCGGACACGCGAGGTTGTAAATCTCATCAACCTCAACATACAGAGGGAAACAGATATCATGCCGCAATACTTCAAACAGGGGATTTTTAATGAAGTTCAAGATATTTGAACGCCTGCCTGTGTAGAAATTATCAACGCATAACACCTCGTGTCCTTCTCTCAACAATTTCTCACATAAATGCGAACCCAGAAATCCCGCACCACCCGTAACAAGTATTCTTTTCATCCAATCTTCCTTTCAGTTATGAATATTCTTAGTATCAGGAGTCTGTGCTATTTTAACACTTATAGTAATCGAATGTTTTCCTTATTTTCTTGAATCCTGAAAATAAATTCGTTTCAATCATAAAAATGGCTGTATTGACGGATAACAATAAAATGAGTAATATAATCAGGTAGTTTTTGGGGCGTCGCCAAGCGGTAAGGCACTGGGTTCTGGTCCCAGCATTCGGGGGTTCGAATCCTCCCGCCCCAGCCAAATTTAGCTGTTTTATGCGGTCCCATCGTCTAGAGGTCCAGGACATAGCCCTCTCAAGGCTAAGACACGGGTTCGAGTCCCGTTGGGACTACCAAAAAAGCCTGAAGCTATTAGCTTGGAGCTGATAGCTTTTATTTTCAATTTTTGTTATTTTCATAAAATTATTGATTATCCATAGAAAGGGTGAAAAGGTAAAAAGATGTCAAAAACATATAACATTGCCGTTATACCGGGAGACGGCACCGGGCCCGAGGTTGTGGCGGAAGGAGTAAAGGTCCTCCAGGCCGTCTCAGGCAAGGCGGGATTCAAGGTCAATTTAGACTATTTAGACTTCGGCGGGGAAAATTACCTGAAAACAGGAGAAACCCTTCCGGACAGCGCAATTGAAGATCTGAAAAAATATGATTCCATTTATCTCGGCGCGATCGGACACCCGGACGTTAAACCTGGAATCCTTGAAAAAGGGATCCTTTTAAAACTGCGATTCAAACTTGACCAGTATATAAATTTAAGGCCGATCAAGCTCTATCCCGGTATCGACTGTCCTATCAAGGACAAAGGTCCCGAGCACATTGATTTTGTCGTTGTAAGGGAAAATACCGAAGGACTGTACGCGGGAGCCGGCGGCGTACTGAAGAAAGGCACTCCG
>JAUVPO010000230.1 GCA_030598625.1 Deferribacteres bacterium
AGGGGACGGTGTAAAAACTTAAGTCATTCAGGTATTCAGTTTATTACTGAAAATGCCCTTTCAGAGGGGAAGTCCGTGGAAGTTACTATAGATACCAGAAGCAGTAAATTTAAGCCGATGAAAGCAAGGGTTGACATTATTCGTGTCGAACCCTCGGAAGATAACAACTATAAAGCTGCCGGAATAATAGTTGAATATAAATAGCCTGTACATTTCGTTTAACCGCAGACCATATAAACGTATAACGGACAGCGGACAACTTTTAAATGTCCTGCTCTGCCGGGGGGCTGCCTTTGTGCTTGCCTGCCACTTGCCGGCTGAATTCTATGTCCCTCTTGCTTCTTGCCGTCATTCTGTTTTCAACATCTTCCCTGCTCAGGCCCATTAAAATTCTGTAGGCGTTATATTTTGTCTTGCAGAAAAAAATGTCAAATGGATCTTCTTTCCCTTCGGTCCTGAAAATTCTTATGCCCGGGACTTCCTGTTCCTGAATATATTCGAATTCCATGTTTATGAGAAGAGGCTCTATATCATATTTGTTTTGCCAGGGCACACATGCACCCAGCATTGTGAGGTCCGTGTCCATAATTGATCTTACTTTTTCGGTGACCCCGCCTACAGCGAGAATAATGTCACCGGTCAGAGACCCTGTAATGCCGTATTTCTGGCTTACCGGCTGTTGTATATAATCCGAGATCAAACCAACATCCATTGCAACAGACGCGCTGTCGCCTTCAACTCCGCCGTGGGCCTGAATATATTCGATGTGCATTTCATAGCCTGCGTAGGGTATGTTGACCCCGTGCATCAGTTTCTTTATCGAGGCCCTTACATTCTGCGCCGCAGCCTTTGCAATGTCTCCTATCTTTCCGGGGGCGGTAATTACATCAGATCCCCCGGTGTTTATCTGGCAGTGAATAGGAAGGGGCTGGCCGAACATCCGTCCGCTTCCGGATGAACGTATTACGGCGAGTCCCACCACATAGCCGATTGAGTCTGTCATGGATGCTATATATTTTTTCAGGTCCTTTTTATGTTCAATTATTTCTTTTGATATGGCCCCCTCCAGGCTCAAATGTTCTTCAAGCGCGCTTCTGACGTGCCGGGGTTTCACAAATTTAGAATTATCAACTATCGCGTCAAGTTCCGCTGTCTTTATTATTCCGTTGATTGGCCTTAATATGCAGCTTAATTTACCGTCGGCGCTCCGGCAGCGGAGTTCCTTTACAATTTCTTCAACAGCGCTCCGTGAAAATTCACGCACCCTCAGATTATAGTTAACCGGCAGTTTCCTGCCGAAAATTTTTTCGCTTCTTGTTCTGACGCCCTCGTGGCCTTCTTTTTCTATCACTTTACCCCAGGTATCTTCAAATTCCTTTTCAAGGTTGATGATTTCCTGCTTGATATATTGGGCAACCTGTTTAATATGCTCTGCCGTCTCAGGCACTGCGTTTTCCATATTGATAATTTCACCCTTATCTTCTATCCTGCTCAGAAAGGCCCCGTCGCCTTCTTCCTGAAGGTGCCGTAATGTATCGTGATTGCAGCAGGCAATAATGATATTATCAGCTTTAAGGTGATTTTCAGACCTGTCGGCTGCTCCGCTTCCCGTATGTTTTCCTCCCTCCAGTATATATTCTTTGTTTTGCATAATCTCGAGCAGGCCGGACATATATCTCGTTTTTATGAGGGTCTTCAGTTCATCAATATAAATTATCGGCGCTTTTGCATGTGCGCCGAGATAGGCCCTTTTATGTATCGGGGTCTGCAGGTTCCCGGACTGGTAGGGATCATGTCTGAAACCGCCTTTCATGCTTCTTGAATCAGGTTCGGATATATTTATCATAAGGTTTGCCTCCTTGCGGGGATCGTACAGGACCTCGGGGACCATATCTGAAATATGCTTAACAGAGAATGAGTTCCCGGATTGCGCTTCCTGATGAATCTTTTCCTGAACCTTGTGGTTGTTCTCCTGCATGAACATAAAGATTGCGCCGATTCCGGTCAATCCCGTAAAAACAAATGCCGGGGGGAAAAAAACGCCGGCTACGGCGCTGATACACATTGCCAGTAATAAGAACCTTTTTACTTTCCTGACAGAGGAAATCTGCTCGGTCAGGGAAAATTTTTCAACACTGTTTTTTGCGGTTTCTATCTCCTCTTTGACTTTAGTGATGTAATCATCGAGTTTTTCAGGGTCGGCATACGCGAAACGGACATGGTTGCCGTCTTTCCCCGGATAGGCGGCGATGGATTCCTTTGGCCTGATGTAATCTCCCAATGATCTGTCGAGGACATGCTTAAACATGCCTGCCAGCAATGATTTGCCTGTTCCGGGTTTGCCGATCATCAGCATATGTCCCTTGTTTTGAGCAATCTTTCGGATGGCTTTTTTTGCCCTGTCCTGGAATATAACTTTTTCAATGGGGTCTTCAGGGACCTTAATCCGGGAAGTATCTTTAAAATAATGTAAATGTTTTTCAAGGGTTTGGGGATAGAGCATTATCTCTTTGATCCATTTATAGTCATTATCATTGTATATGTTAGACATTCTGACTTCCCCTTAAGGAGTCCAGCAGATACATCTTCCCTGCGTCGGACATACGGGCCTTTTTATTGATTTCCGAATATAATTCAGGCAGCCTGCTCTTTATTGGTTCAAGCGCCTTGATGTCATGCATTATCGAAACATTTGTGAACAGTTTTTGCGTTTCCGTTCCTGATATGGGAACATAATTAAGGGTAACTATGCTCTGGGAATTATTCAGGATTTTTGTAATTGCAGTTTGTTCGTTCGGGTTTATCTTATAAGCATCGAAGATTTCACGATATGTCACCGGAAGATGTTTTTCAGAGTACTTCTGTTCCATCTGATTTGAGAAAAACAGCTTTAAAGGCGCTGCTTTCCCATTAATACAAAGGGCCAGGATTTCTCTTAGTTTAGAATCCGTTTTGATGGATTGTTCAAGGATGTGCATGTAATTTACAAGGGTGTTGTCGTTAATCCAGTATTCAAGCTTGTATTCTGTATCCATAACACCGTATCTGTTCCGGTCATCATGGGTGAGCTTTATTAACCGGTAACGGTTGTTTTCGTTAAATGAGTCAAATTTGAAACCTCTCAGTTCAAATAAACCGTTTAAGAAATAGGCGTTGTTGAAAACAACTTTAACCTTTTTTGACATGGAATTAAGTACGAAGGATATCTTTTCATTTATGCTTCCCTGGAGATTCAGTGGGTATCGATTACCGCTGATCTCTTCGCATATAGCAGTAATATCATCTATTTTTTCTCTGTCCAGACCGGCAAGTTTTTTTTGTACGGGATCATACTGTCTGAGAATTTCACTTATTTTTATGAAATGTGAATTAAGGCCGCTGTCCTGAAACGCGGGATCGCCTATCTTCGAGTACGACATCATCTCTTCAGTAAAGGGATTATCAGGTGAGATTTCATTCTGCCGGGCGAATTTTTTCATTAAGCGCTGGACCGTTCCTGATCGGGGTTTGCGATACCGCACCTTGCAGCCGATTACTTTCTCTTCCAGCGTTATCTTGTCCGGATTAAGCAGGTAGTGGGCCAA
>JAUVPO010000160.1 GCA_030598625.1 Deferribacteres bacterium
ACCTTCCCGATATCAGTTTTAGCGACACGCAATTCATAAACAGTGGTCTTTTCTCCTGCTACTTCGGAAACTGAAACCTCCTCTGTGTTATCTACCAGAGCCTTTGCCATTTGTTCAATTAGTGATTTCATGTCCACCTCCATTCGAATCCGGGTCGTTTTTTACAGATCCGATATTCTTAAAAAAGTTTTTTCACAACAGATCTCGGATGCGCTCTGAATCCAATTCAATACAGATAGTGACATATTATCATATATGCTTAGATATTGCTTGAATATGGATATTGGAAATATTTAATTAATTCTTTTTAATACCCCTGTCGCTGCTGCGGGGTTTCCTTGATGAGTTCTAATATCTGTTCATTGTCAAAAGGTTTCCTGATAAAAGAATCAGCCCCTGCCGTGCAGAATGAATTGCCTTGATCTCTGCCACTCATGCCTATGATCTTTGCTGCCGGTCTCTTCGTCTTAATAAGACGGACTATTTCGGTCCCTCTCCCGTCCCGCATCCAGAAGTCTACGAATGCAACATCAAATGTCTCCCTTTCAATTATTGCCTTCGCCCCTTTTACTGAAGAAGCAGTTATTATTGTATGCCCTTCAATATTGAAATATTCCGCAATGAAATCACGGATAAGGCATTCATCATCAATGATAAAAATCTTCATGATTTGCCACTCCCCTTAATGTGTTTTTATGCAGTGATAAATAAGTTTGCTCTTATCAGAACTGTCTTTTATTCCTACACTATCGCTGCGAATATAATACAACCGCAGGTTGTTAATATCAAGCAAAAACAACCTGCAGTATGTAGACAGTTGCAGCCCAGAGTTGTAACTTGAGGGAGAAGGGCAAACCTATGGTTGTAGACAACAAAATGATCGGTCATAGAATTAAGCAGAGGAGGGAGCATCTCAAGATTTCCCAGGAGAGGCTTGGAGAGATGATAGGGGTAACATACCAGCAAATACAGAAATATGAAAAAGGGACAAACAAGGTAAGCGCCGAGAGGCTCTCCAGTATTGCTGAAAATATGAAGGTCCCGATAAGCTTTTTTTTTGAAAACGCAGAAGAGTTTTTGGTAGCTGAAGAACGGGAGGATGAAAATTATTCCATCCGTGAGAAAAAGGCGCTTTCCCTCCAGGAACAGGAGCTGTTAGACTGTTTCAGATTGCTTCCGGATAAAGATGCAATGACGAATCTTGTCGGGTTTTTAAGGTCTTTGTGCAAAAAGAAAAACCTTTTGTAATCTTCCCGTAAAAGCCTTTGAGGCAACCGGGACAAAACCAGCGCTTTGATCATTCCCCTTTATTTTTTAACCCCGGGAAGTTTATAATTTTGGATTATACCCTAACCCCATATAATTTAATCATGGAAAAACCCGGCAGACAGGAATTGCAAAAAATGTATGAGGAACTTGCTGATGAGATACTTATGGAAATTGTTCAAAATATTGATCAGGAGTATGAAAAAGCGGCTGTTGAAGTAGCCGGGATTGTACTTGATAAAAGAGGTGTGGACGTTCCCTGTCCGGTTGAAGCAACTGTGGAAAGCCTGAAATGGTTCGGTGAGAGACTGCCGGGCCCGTTGATTGAAATCCCGGGATTTGCGGCTGATGAGTCTGTTGAAATAGAGGAGATGTTTACTGAAAATAAATTGCCCTATGAAAAGCGCACGGTCACTAAGGCCGCGGACGATACAGTAGGGTCTGACGAATATTTATTTTATGTGCCGATGGACCTGTTTAATCCTGCTATTGAACTTTTGAAAAAATATTTTGTGGCAGGAGCTGAAGAAGCATCGTCAAATTATTATAGTGGAGAATGCCCGGCTTGCGGGACCGGACTCGCAAATGTGAGGGAGTGTACGGACTGCGGATTGACCCTGGCCGGAG
Organism: Deferribacteres bacterium; assembly: GCA_030598625.1. Classification (GTDB taxonomy): domain Bacteria; phylum Nitrospirota; class Thermodesulfovibrionia; order UBA6902; family UBA6902; genus JAUVPO01. Next base: position 1,894 of record JAUVPO010000160.1, read on the forward strand.
ATTATTCGGAATTATTGGGGAATCATCCGTTTATGCTATTTTTAAAGCGTAATAACCTGCTGTCTTGAAATAGTCGTCCTCATTAAATATGACTTCTTGCAACCATAGCAATCTCGTGTTATTGCCTGGAAATAAAAACAGGGTGCGGTGCCGTCGCTGTCATTTGACGATCAAGGCTGATGAACTTGGAGAGAGATATTGCCCGGAATGTTTTGAGATGCACGGCAGGAAACAATACGACTTTGAAGAGATACCGGAGAAGGAAACAGGAATAGCGAGATACAGATGTGAAGACTGTGGTGTTATTATCGAAAGTGATTAGAGGGAGAAAATCAGGGAATGCTTCACGTAATTAAAACTTCATCCTGATATCAAAATTGACCTACAGGCCACAATGGCCCAACCCCAAATAGGACATTATGACCTATTGTCCTTCCATGAATTAATTTAACTAATTGTAACTCTTTGAAATTAAAGCAATCCAGTTCCTGGCATGTGCTTTGCTTTTATATAACCAGACTCACATAGAAAGGAGGAACAAGCTATGACAACCACATATGTAGAGAGGATTTTAAATCCATGGCAGGAATTTGACAGAATGGACCGTATGTTTAACAGAGTGGCAAGGCGCGGAAACTGTGAGTTTCCTGCTGTTAATGTATGGATAAATGGAGGAAATGCTGAAATCAGTTCAGAGGTTTCCGGAGTTGACCCTGAAAAACTGGACATATCGGTTTCAGGCAATATAGTTACCCTGAGCGGTACCCGTCCGGTAGATGAGAAAAAGGAAGGGGAGTTCCGGCACAGGCACGAAATCAGGCGCGGCGATTTCAGCAAGTCTGTACAGCTTCCCTTTAATATCGATGCCGATAAAGTTCACGCATCGTACAAAAACGGTGTTCTTCATGTTTCATTGCCGCAGCTGGAGGCTGAGCAGCCTAAAAAAATTGAGATCAAATCAGAATAGGAGGTGAATGATATGACGGATACAAGAGAAATGAAAAAGAGAGAGGAAGGCCTTGAAAAAGGCGTGGAACGCACAAGGGCAAAAAGGGTATATACACCGGCGGTTGATATCATAGAGAAGAAAGATTACATCATGCTGCTGGCGGACATGCCGGGTGTGGATGAGAAATCAGTGAAAGTGACCCTGGAAAAGGACGTGCTGACAATTCGTGGAAACGTTGAGCCAGAGGTCCATGACAGTCACAGACTGGCTATCCATGAATACGGTATAGGCGACTATGAAAGGACCTTTACCCTTTCTAATGAGATAGACAGGGAACATATAAAGGCTTCGGTCAGTGACGGCGTATTGAGACTCACTTTGCCAAAGGCGGAAACTGCCAGGACAAGACATATCCCGATAACGGGGACCGCGTAAAATGATAATAGAAAGGGTGTTCTTGCAGTGACCCATCCGAAATCTGCTAAGGCAATTGAAGGATTAAAGGGAATTAACGTGAACGTCGAATAGGAATTAACAATGTCGGAATAAGTTATTAACTTGCCTTTACTTCGTTTGTGGAGTAAGGGCGAGTTTATTTTTTTATTAATTAAAAGAATTCCTCGAAGTTCTGCTTCAGGGTTCTAATGATTTTTGTCGATTCAGTCATTCCCGCTTGTCGGGAATCTTTCTTATGAGAGGACATTGCAGGAACGATTCCGGACAAGCCGGAATGACAGACTTGATACCTCGCAGCTTTGCTACGGGATGGTTCATTTTATATCTTGAGGCGTATTCAGGTTAGCAGGGGCGCGTTGCAACGCGCCCCTGAATTTATCTGTTTTGTACGATCTTGTCCTTATACTTTTCCGGCTGCATCTTCTTCAAACTCCGCCTCAACAGTATCGTCATGTCCGTGGGACTGTTCGTTTCCGCAAGTTCCGCTGCCGCATCCTGATTCACCCTCATGCGCGGTCCGGGGATCTTTATACATGTTCTCCGCGATCTTATGTGATGCCGCTGATAATGCCGATATCGCGGATTTTATTTCTTCCGGATTTTCCGAGCTGTCTTTCTTGTTTTTACAGTTTTCAAGAGCGTTTTCTATTTTCTTTCTTTCCGGATCAGGCAGATTGCTTCCATGCTCGTCTAAAGTCTTTTCAACAGTATAGATAAGGCTGTCCGCCTCATTTTTTGCCTCGATAAGCTGCTTCTTTTCCCTGTCCTCCTCTGAGTGGGACTCCGCTTCCCTTACCATCTTTTTGATCTCGTCATCCGATAATCCGCTTGACGAGGTGATCTGGATAGACTGCTCCTTGCCGGTGCCGAGGTCCTTTGCGGAAACGTGGAGTATGCCGTTGGCGTCGATATCGAAAGCGACCTCTATCTGCGGGACGCCCCTTGGGGCAGGGGGAACTCCCACAAGCTCGAAGTTGCCGAGAAGCTTGTTGTGGGACGCCATCTCTCTTTCGCCCTGGTATACCATGACACCGACCGATGGCTGGTTATCCGCGGCCGTTGAAAAAACCTGACTTTTTTTCGCGGGTATTGTCGTATTCCTTTCGATAAGTTTTGTGAATACACCCCCAAGGGTTTCAATCCCCAGTGAAAGCGGTGTAACATCCAGGAGCAGGACGTCCTTGACGTCTCCCTTGAGCACTGCCCCCTGAATTGCAGCGCCTACTGCTACGACTTCATCCGGATTAACACCCTTGTTCGGCTCTTTCTGGAAGTAGTCCTTGACGGCAAGGGCCACCTTGGGGCTTCTCGTTTGACCGCCCACGAGCAGGACTTCGTCAATGTCTGATACCGGAATGCCGGCGTCCTGCAGGGCGTTTTTGCACGGATCCAGGGAACGTTTTACAAGATCGTCCGTTATCTGCTCGAACCGGGACCTTGTGAGTTTGTGCACCATGTGCTTGGGGCCCGACGCGTCTGCGGTTATAAAGGGGAGATTGATCTCGGTTTGCGCGGCGGTCGACAATTCTATCTTCGCCTTTTCCGCAGCCTCCTTCAGTCTCTGAAGGGCCATCTTGTCATTATTAAGATTAACACCCTGGTCTTTTCTGAATTCCTCTGTCATCCAGTCAATGATCTTCATATCAAAATCATCGCCGCCAA
>JAUVPO010000151.1 GCA_030598625.1 Deferribacteres bacterium
CCGTTCTTGCATTCTATATTTTTTCAGAGAAAGGCGAAAAAACATATTACTCGCTTCCGGCCGTTGAAAAGATTGTTACCGGCGATATTTCAAAGGTAAGCGTTAAAAAGAAGGGTGCGGAAATCAATCTGGAAAAAGTAGATGATAAATGGCGTGTCGGCGTTGAAAATTTCCAGGCCGATAATTTCCAGGTGGAAAAAATGCTGGAAGAAATTACCGGCTTGACCTTGACAGTTCTTGCTTCAGAGACAGGGGAATATGCCATTTATGAACTCGATGAGAAAAACAGGATTGAAGTAGAAGTCTATAAAGGCGACAGCCGGTTACGCAAAGTCGTCATCGGCAAGCCTGCGTCATCCTACCGTCATACTTTTGTTATGCTTGATGACGACAACCGTGTATTTCACGCCGCCGGGAATTTCAGGGCTGTTTTTGATAAAGACGTCTCAGATATCCGCGATAAAAAGGTGATGGTGTTTCATGATGAGATCACCGAAGTCACATTGAAAAAGGACAAGGAGAAAATAACGGTCGTGAAAACATCGCTTCCGGTCCCGGTTGATGTGGCGGAAAAACAGGAGGAAGGGCAAAAGCCGGAAGAAGCCGCCCCGAAATGGACAACCACTGACGGCAAACCGGCAAAGGAAGATGAAGTGGACGAGGTAATAAGCGCCCTCTCCGATCTTCTATGCGATAACTTCATTGAGGACAGGAAAAAAGAAGATTTTTCTTCTCCCATCTTTACAGCAACTCTTAAGGGCGCGAAAACCTATTCGATTTCCCTTTTCGAAAAAACAGACAATCAATATCCCGCCATCTCATCAGAAAGCGACTATCCTTTTCTGGTCTCCGAATGGGAAGCAAAAAAAATCATGAAGGATTTGAAAGGGTTGCTGGAAGAAAAGATGTAGCGCCGAAGCAGGAATGTCTCAAGAAATAGGCCACTCTGGAAGATATGGAGGGTAATCTCTGGCCGATCCTTGAAAATATTTCGCTTATGAACGCGCAACAAAATACGCCCGGACAAAAAAATCTTTTAAAGAAGGCGCATAGCAATCCAAACTTATAAAGCCCAAAAGCCTGTCTTACGGTGTTATATTTTTCCCGGGCGAGGCAAAATCTGCAAGGCAACTCAGGCTGAAAATAATCGAAACGGATACCGGTTTATCCCATATAGTCTTTCTTGACTTTTAGAAACGTGTTGAACCGGGGAAGTGATGGGCCTTGATTTTTTTGTTGCTTTTGGCTGCTGTGTGCGTATAATATCAAAAATAAGATTCGCGATATGAAAATGCGCTACAAATATTATAAGTCGTAAATGCTGAGATAAATAGTAACCTTGGAAAGGAGGTGCTATGAATATCAAAAAGCGTTACTTTAACGGCGGCCCCGTATGCGAAGTCACTTTTAATTTGCCTTTTGAAGAAGCTGAATTTGCAACGACGGTGCATATTGTCGGCGAGTTTAACGGCTGGGATATTTATGCAACACCAATGAAAAAGCTAAGGGACGGGACCTTTACAATAACTATTGATCTTGAACGGGAGAGGGAATATCAGTATCGTTACCTGGTAGACTTTACAAAGTGGGAAGATGACCATGATGCCGACAAATATACACCGACTCCGTTCGGGGACAGTGTAAATTCAGTAGTAGTCGTATAAACACGAAAATAATCAAGAGTACTCATTAACATGTATCCGCAGAAGCTCTCCTTTTTGATTGTAAGAGCTTAATAAGCCCTTATTCACTTTCGACATTCATAATTAATGCTGCCGGCAATGTATAATACAAGCTGTTTAATAACGTGGATCGATTTAAATTTCTAAAGAATTGCCGAAAAATTTGATATACGCAATTTAAAGGAATAACAGGAAAATGGCCAATCTCATATATTATCTTTTGCTGGGAATATTAATTGTCTATATATTAAGTCCCCTGGACGCGCATCCGCTTTTTCTGGATGACCTTATCGCATCGGGGATATTGTTCTATTTGTTATACAAGAATGCAAAACAAAAGAAACAACAGCAGCAATACCACTCTTCATCCCACAGCCGGTCAGGGGGGGACGAGACAAATAAATCACACGGGCCTCTTACGTTAGAAGAAGCTTACAGATTATTGGGAGCTAACAGCGGCGCGTCATGGGAAGAAATAAATAAGGCATATAAAGAAAAGATGCGCAAATCCCATCCTGACAAGGTCAGCCATCTTAGTGAAGAACTGCAGGAAAAGGCAAAAGAGATTGCCCTTAACCTCAATGAAGCGCTTGAAATAATTAAAAGAAGCAAAGGGAAGTGATCCTTAATCACCTCCATTTAAGGGAGAGGAAATACTTCGCAGCTCTACCACGCGGTATTTCCATTCTATGAGATTGAACTTAAATGAGTAAAACGATTGATACTGAAAAAGCAACCACGGGATGGAACAGGACATCCTGGGGGTGGGTCGTTTTGTGCTCAATCGGCATTTTTTCTATGGGCCCGGTTGCTCGAAATATTCAGAGATTTATTTACGATTCTGTCGGCAGGGAATTTTTTACTTACATAGTTCTTTTTGTTGTTGTCGCCGGAGTGGCTGCCCTTCTTTATTCCTTTATCTTTAAATTGAAAGTAAAGAGAATTTCTCAGTATGTCTGGCTTTTTATATGCGCCGGATTATATGTTTATGTCACTATTGAGCTTAGAAAATATCCTGAAGAAGCAATTCACCTCCTCGAATACGGGCTGTTGTCTTATTTTTTATTCAAGGCATTAAGCCACAGAATCCGGGATTGGACAATATATGTAACCGCTGTGTTATTTGTGCTGTTTATCGGTACGATAGATGAATTTTTGCAGTGGATAATACCAGGCAGATACTGGGGCTTTGAAGATATCAGATTAAACGCGCTTGCCGGGGGTGTTTTTCAACTTGCCGTCTGGAAAGGTATAAAGCCCGGAATTATATGCAGGTCGGTCAAGAATATCTCGGTTAATACGCTTGTTGGAATCATAACCGTTAATTTGATATTCCTGGGCTTATGCCTTTCCAATACCCCAACCTCGGTAAAGCATTACACAGGCCCTTTCAATAAATTATACTGGCTGCGAAGCGAGGAACCCATGTCTGAATTCGGCTATAAACATAAAGACCCCGAAATCGGAACCTTCTATTCCCGACTGTCTTTAGCAGAATTGAGAGAGATTGATCTCAAAAATGGTGAAGCTTATGGGAAGATTGTGCATAAAGACATAAATTCGGAAGAGACATATCAAGAATTAATCAAGATATATACACCTTACACCGATCCATTTTTATACGAATTCCTGATACATGTTTTACGAAGAAACAACAAGTTTGAAGAACTTATGGAAAGAGATACTTCCGATGTTATAATTGAAATTAGTAATGCTGCCTACAGGGAGAATTTGCTTATTGAAAAATATTTTACAAATATACTGAAACATTCAGAACTGGGATGGTCTGACAAAAAAATTAAAGACCTGCAAAAAGCGGCATCTTTATGGGAAGAAAACTACACAAGTAAGGCAGGTAAAATAATTTCTTCTTTTAGCATGAAAACTGCCTGGTTATTGATTGTTGTCATATTGGTTATAGTGTGGACATCCGGCAAGCTCTGGAAAAGAAGGCTTGATGCTTGAGTTAATGACGGTTAAATAAGCGATAAGCAAGGCTGGCAGAGGTTTCCTTAAGATAACGGATCCTGGTTGAAAACAGGCAACCCTGTCTATACATGGTCTTGACATCATCAAGACTACCGCCCAAAAGATTAATTTCAGGATCGCCCCATAATTCAAAAGCCATTCTATATGTATCGATTTCATTTAAATTTATTCCCATTATTTCAGCAGCTATGATATCCACGGCCAACATGTTTTCTCCGGCTACAACAGCGCCTGTGTACTTCGGAGTGCTTTGCACTTCATCAAACTCATTTCCCCATATGCCGTCTATTAAACAGAAATGGCTTGGCACCACCTGGTTCATATCAAGGATTGCCTTACGAATAAAAGGATGGTACATAAGTTTTTGTTTCCGGGTGGGTATGAAACCAAAAACATTTTTCAGGCATAATGTTACGCCGGCCAGTGAATGAGTTTTCATTTTTGCGATGTTAATTACGTAATCGTGATTAAACACACTGGCATTAAACGGCATTTCTTTGGTGTGATAAGGTTCAGGTATCGGTTTCCAAACTATTTTAGCTAAGCGTATATCTTCGAGCCGGACATTGGGAAATTCTTCAACTAACCGGCGATATCCAAGTTCTTCAAATGCCGTGGCTGTATCGCTGCATGATTCTCCTATTGTTATTTGAGGACAATCATGGAGACGTTCCAGAACTGCTCTTACTATGCCGATATCTACGGTCAAGCCATTACGGGAAGGCAGACCGCCGGTAAGATTTGGTTTAATATAAACACGCTTTCCGCTGACGCTAAAACCCAGTGCATCGAGTGACTCGCATGCGCCCTGATAGGCATCGCCTGTTTTAGCGAGGTATAAATCATTCATAGGTTATATCCTGTTATATTACACCAAGGCAAGTTTAGACAGGATTCGAATCTTCGTAAAAAAATATGCATTGATTTTTGAGCTACTTACAGCTTATCAATTTTTCACAAAAGAAACAGAATCTTTTATCGCTCACAGTTTATCTGTGGGTAAGCAATTCGAGGCGTTCAGAAAGGCCCGCTCCCTATTTTTTCTTTTTTGCGTCTTTTTTTGTTTTTGACTGTTTCGCGGATTTCGCCTTGTCCTTCTTGCCGCCTTTATCTCCCATATCTCCTCTACCTCCTTTTCCAGTAAATTGAAATTATTAAATGCATTATAACCTTCTCTGACGTAAAGATAAAGCATAATGTATGAGGAGTGAGTTATGAAGAGGAGAGGTTAAGAGTCGCTTATGCAAAAAGTCCCGGTCCCGGCCGGAAATGCCGCTCAATCTATGGTGCAGCTCTGCGTACCGGCTTGGTCCTGCGCCCGCTCTTTTGGGAAAGAGCAGCGACATTAGTCCAGGCCCTTGTCTTCTTTCTACGTTTCTTGCTGTGCTGTGTCCCGCGTGGCGGGCGCGCAAACTCTGTATTGTTTGCCGGGGCCGGCTTTTTATAATCAAAGCCCTCCAGCCTGCGACGCTCCACCTTTTCTCCAAGAACGCGCTCGA
>JAUVPO010000112.1 GCA_030598625.1 Deferribacteres bacterium
AAGGTTTCAACCGGGGTTGACCGGGATTTCCATCCGGAATATTGACAATGTCAATATCATTAATGAGCAGTTTTATATTGATGCTGTCAGGGATATTGTAGACAAAATAAGGGAAGTCTCGGACAAAAAGATAAGTTTGGGAGGGGCCGGTTTTTCTCTTATTCCGGACCTTATATTGCAGTACACAGGAGCTGATTACGGCATTAGAGGGGAGGGCGAATCAATGATAGTCGATTTTGTCCGTAACGCGGCCAAAGGTATTTATCCGGAGGAACGTATACTCAGCTCCGACAGCAGGCTCCCGGGTGAGAGATTTGTCCCTGCAAAGTATGACGACCGGCTGATTGATTTTTATCTGCAAGGCGGGAATATAGCTTCTATTCAGACAAAGCGCGGATGCACCAGCAAATGCGTATATTGCACATACCCTGTTTTAGAAGGAACTAAAATTCGCAAAAGGTCCCCCGGTTCGGTTGTTGATGACATTGAAAGGCTTTTAGAGAAACATAAGGCTAAATATATTTTCTTTGTGGATTCGGTATTTAATGACGACGAGGGCGCTTACATGGATTTGTTGGATGAGATGATCAGGCGTGAAATTAATGTTCCCTGGACGGGGTTTTTTAAACCCAAAGGATTAAATGATGAGATCGTTGAAAAGATGAAGCGGACAGGGCTTATTGCCGTAGAATTGGGTTCGGATGCCTCGTGCAATTCAACACTGAAAAAAATGGGCAAAGGCTTTACTTTTCAGGACATCGAAAGTTGTAACGACCTGTTTGTCAGACATGAAATTGCAACTTCACATTTTTTTATGTTCGGCGGGCCCGGCGAGACAAAAGAAACGGTATTTGAAGGGATCAGGAATATTACAAGCTTAAAGAAAAGTGTTGTTTTTGTATTCATGGGCATAAGGATTTTACCGAATACAGCCCTTGCCCGAATAGCTGTTAAGGAAAAGGTCATTTCTCCTGACGAAGATATACTCAAACCGCTTTATTATATTTCACCGGGGGTTGATAAAAACTGGCTTGAGGAGACCCTGACTGACGCTTTTTCGAAAACAAGAAACTGCATTTTCCCCCCCGATGCCTACGACAGCACGTTAAGGGTCCTCCATAAACTTGGTTATTCCGGCACGTTATGGAATATGCTTCTTTCCGAGAGAAAACGGCCGGCGAGAAAACAGCATGCCGCAAAATAATTTTATTGCAACCCGGCATATCTGGTGCGCAGTCCCCGTCTATAATAATAAGAATACGGTCAAGAGTATTGTGGCGGGCTGCCGGGCCATTTTAAATAATATAGTCGTGGTCGATGACGGAAGTACGGATGCCGACGTAAAATCATTGCTGGCGGACATGGACGTTGTGGTGCTGAGACATGAAAAAAACCTCGGCAAGGGGAAGGCCATTCTCACGGCTGCCGGATATATTGAAAATCACGGCGGTGCATATATGATAACGATTGACGCGGACGGTCAGCACGACCCCGCCGACATAGAGAAGTTCATACCTCTTTTAAGTCAGGACGGGCTGCAAATAGTTGTGGGATGCAGAGATTTCAATACGGACAATGTTCCGTTAAAAAGCCGGTTCGGGAGAAAGTTCGCCAATTTCTGGCTTCGCCTGGAAACAGGTATATATATCGATGACTGTCAGAGCGGGTTCCGCGCTTATCCGGTCGGATATCTTAACGGGATGAAGTTTACAGGCATGCGTTATGATTTTGAAGCGGAAGTCCTTGCAAGGGCGGCATGGGCGGGATTGACTTTAAAGACTGTTGAAATAGGTGTCGTTTATCCTGAACCCGGGAAGAGGATTTCCAGCTTTAAACCATTTTGGGACAACTTGCGCATCTCGCGTGTCCATGCCATGTTGATTGGACGGCAGCTCCTGCCTTTAAGGCACAAGAGGCTTGTGGCAAAGAAAAAGCCCGATTACCGGATACTGCTCCATCCGTGGAAGTTCATGAAGTGGCTGCTGAAGGAAAACGCGACACCGGGCGGGCTGGCAATATCTGCTGCAGTGGGGATTTTTCTTGCTGTTCTTCCGTTATTGTTTGTTCACACTATCGTAATTCTGTATGTTGCAACCAGGTTGAACTTGAATAAAATTATTGCAGTTAACGTACAGCATATATGCGCTCCGCCTTTTGTGCCCGCCCTGTGTATCGAGGTCGGATATTACATGAGGCATGGAAGATGGCTGACGAATATTTCTTTTGAAAGTGTTTTCTCCCAGTTTTCCGACCGACTGATCGAGTGGCTGCTGGGATCTTTGATCATAGCCCCGACCGGGGCCGTTCTGACGGGGATCATTACTTATTTTTCGGCAGTCTTTTTAAGGAATCGGCTTGCTCTCGATGGTTGACACATCGTTGATTTCACTCTTGACGTGAGGGAGGTCGCGTAATTCGCAGATGGATGTAAAAAAAAGAGGAAACAGGTTAGGGTTCTGGTTTTTCCGGACATCTCTTAAACTATTCGGCCTTTCAGGGGCGTACGGACTTCTTTATCCCGTCTGTCTTTATTATCTGGTTTTTGACCGGCCTGCCGTCTCCTCATGCATGGCGTATATAAAAATGCGTTTTAAGACATATAATTTTTTCCAGAGAAGTTTCGCTGTATACAAGCTGCTCATAAATCAGGGGAAGGGTCTAATAGACCGTTATTATTCATTTTACAAACCGGACCAATTTGACATGGAGCTTAAAGGGTACGGTAAAGTAAAAAACCTCCTGGCTGATTCTCATAAAGGCATGATCCTGCTCACAGCTCATGTCGGCAATTGGCAGATCTCTATGAGAGGACTGGAAGGATTAAAAAAAACAGTTTATTTGTTAATGTCACCGGAAGAAAACGCCGCTGTGAAAAATACCCTGAATATTGATAATGAAAAAGGAAAGGTCAAGATTATTTCTCCGGATATGTTTCTCGGCGGTGTTATTGAAATAATGAAAGTTATTAATGAAGGGAATATTGTCTCGATAATGGGAGACCGCAGTTATGGACATAATACGGTAGAAGTATCTTTCCTGGGCAATAATATAAGTCTGCCTAACAGCGCATTTATTATTGCGGCTGCCGTTAAATGTCCCGTGGTCGTTCTTCTGTCGGCCAGGGTTTCCAGAAAGAAATATATTGTTGATGTCACCAATATAATGGAACCGCGTTATACTTCCAGGGCCAAAAAGCAGGATGAGATAAAGGCGTATGTTCAGAAATTTGCCCGCATTTTAGAAGATTACGCTGACAGGTATCCTTTTCAATGGTTTGTCTTTCGTGACCTGTGGGAATCAAAAGTTCAATAAATGGAAAGATTTTTGGAAATATGATAATCTATCAATCTTGAATTCGTAAATAAAGTGGTGAATATATAATGCAAAAAAACAATGGACAGGAATTGGCGGAAATAAAGAAAACCCTGAAAAATCTGCTTATAAAGGACCTGTCGCTTGAGGACATTACTCCTGACGATATCAGGGACGATGATGCCTTGTTCGGTGAGGGACTCGGGCTTGATTCGCTCGATGCCGTTGAAATAGTCGTTATATTACAGCGCAACTTTGGTTTAGAGGTCAAGGACCTGGAAAACAGAAAAGACGTATTTTATTCAATAGATACCCTCGCGAAATATGTGCTTGAAAATAAAAAAAATGGGTCTTGAGCCATTCCTGTTAATGGTTTTTATGCCCCGTCTTATCAGGCGGGGATTTTTTGTTTTTGATTATAATGATGTTATTAAAGACAGTCTGTTTAGTTGAAATAGTGTCCTCAAGTAGGGGCGGCGGATACGTTAATGATAACTGATAATATTATAATAACCGGGCTTGGAGTCATCTCCGCGGCAGGCAATAATCTGCCTGAAACACTTGATTCGTTCAGCCGGGGAAAAAGAAACGCCGGGAAAGTCAGTTTGTTTGACACATCCCTTTCATATCCCGTTTTTGAGGTCAAGACATTTCCCGAAAAAAATTATCCGGAAGGACAGAGGACATTGAGACTGGCCCTGATTGCGGTTGACGAAGCGCTCAAAGATGCGCAGCTTGAGGATGAACTCTCAGAATATCGTGTAGGCGTCTGTTTGGGGACAACAGTGGCAAGCCAGCTTAATGATCTGGATTTCTATAAATCTTATCGGGACCACGGCTCGGCGTCCATGGTCCCGGTAGACAGATACTTGAAGGGGAATCTCGCTGAATTTGTATCCCGCAAGATAAAGTCAAAGGGACCGTCTCTTACGGTCGTCAATGCATGTTCTTCCGGTACCGACGCAATTGGGGTAGCGCTGTCATGGCTGAATAACGGACTCTGCGATATAGCTATTGCAGGTGGCGCTGATGAATTAAACCGTGTGCCTTTCTGCGGTTTTGGTTCGCTTGGTATAGTGAGCCCGGATTTGTGCGCCCCATTTGACAGGGACCGCAGGGGGCTTAACCTGGGTGAGGGAGCTGGTGTGATGCTTATCGAGACAAAGGGGTCTGCTGAAAAAAGAGGCGCGGCATCCGACCTCTATCTTTCAGGTTACGGCTCAGCCAGTGATTCATACCACCTTACGGCTCCACGGCCGGATGGCGCGGGATTGGAAGCGGCGATTCATAAAGCGCTGGCGTATTCGGGAATCAGGCCTCAAGAAATAAATTTTGTTAATGCTCACGGTACGGCGACCCCGGATAACGACGTTGTTGAAGGCAGGGCGCTGCACAGAATTTTTGGACCTGGAGTCAAGATACTGTCTACCAAGGGATATACAGGACATACATTAGGCGCGGCCGGTGGAATAGAAGCAGTATTTACCTGCGCGGCCCTCAGAGACGGCTGGATACCGGCCAGTATAGGATTTGCAAACAAAGATGAAAATATTCCTGTAGTTCCTGTAATGGAGAAAACAACCATCAACGGCTGCTGCGCCCTTTCTACATCGCTGGCATTTGGAGGCAATAATGCGGCGCTCATCTTCGGGAGGAGGTTGAAGGCATGAACATTCTTGGAATGGGCGTTATTTCTGCCTGCGGCAGGGGTGTTGATTATTTTGAAAAGGCATTAAATGAGGGATGGAAGAAACCGTCGGAAATAGAAGTTCCGCATTTAAAAAACAGGAAGTCTCCGGTTTATCAGGTTGATTTGAAGGATGTATCTGAAAAGAATTTATTCAAGAAGATGCGGCGTTCGGATAAGTTGAGCAAAATGGCGGTCGTGGCCGCTTCCGAGGCATTTAGAAACAGCGGGTTGGAAAACATGGATAAAAGGACCGTGGGTATTATTGTAGCCACAGCGTTCGGCGCGCATGTCACTACCTTTAATTTGCTGGATGATATCCTTGACCATGGCGAAGCCGAAGTTTCTCCGACCGTTTTTTCCAATTCAGTTCATAACGCTGTTGCGTCTTATATATCTTCTGCTTTGGGTATCAGGGGTCCATCTTTGACCGTGACGCAGTTTTATTTCTCGTTTCATTATGCTCTTCAACTTTCGCGGTTATGGCTTGATGAGGAACGCTGCGATTATGTGCTGGTAGGAGTGGCAGAGCAGTATGGAGAGGTATTGAGATATATTTACGATACAAAACTGACAATGGCGGGAGACGGGATTATAAGACCTTTTAATTTCAAGCCGACATATCAAATACCGGGAGAAGGCGCTGCATTCTTTTTGGTTAGCAAAAGAAATTCTGATAATGTTTTATGTAAATTTGAAAATATCCTGATCGGCGGCGGCGCAGAGGGTCCGGGACCTGTAGATTTGGATATTATTGACACAGATGGCATATTGGCTGATGAGTCTGTTTATGAACGTTCACTGTCTAAAGATGTTCCCGTGGCGGCATATTCTCCTGTTTTCGGCTCTGTGATGACGGGCAGCGCCTTTAATTGCGCTGCCGGTATGTTAATGTTAAAGAACCAGATAAGATACGGGAATCCGGTAAAAGACAATCCTCACGGGCTTAATATCCTCAATGATACAAGAAATGGACCTGTTGAATTAATAAGGTGCATTAGATATAATTGTTATGGTAGCAACGCGGTTATTTATCTCAGAAAAAAATCTTTAGCAAATGACTGAATATGAAATAGAAGATAAATTAATGCAATATATTGCTTCTATTAAATCCACGGATAAGCATTCTATTGCCCCGGATATACCTTTTCATAAACTCGGCATTGATTCGCTTGGTTTTGTTGAGATACTCGTGTTTATTGAAAAGACATTCAACCTTCAATTGATAGATTCAGGCCTGGACAAAAAAGATTTTGAGACTATTCACTTACTGGCATCTTTTATTCACAAAAAACTTTGATTGTGGGATTTGTCATTCCATCATCAAAGAACAAACGATACCTGTCCGGTTCAGACTGGGTAATAAATGCGCTTGATTATATACTGAAGACCGAGACCTGTGCCGGCAATATGTCCCAGGTTGTTA
>JAUVPO010000182.1 GCA_030598625.1 Deferribacteres bacterium
AATGAAAAAATAATGCCGGATTATCACCTCTTTTATAACCAAAATTCATTGTTACAATGTAAGGAATATTATCATTTGAAAGCGCAATACGACATACATCAGATTTTTCAATTATTTCTTCAATTTCCTTAAAATCAGTGATTTCTCTCTCTTTTTTTCTCATATTTTTTCCTTCGTTATTACAGGATTATTAACTCGTTACTATCTTGTACTTTACGTTAAAATGTCGTTATATATTTGAAGAATTTCATCCTCGTATTCAGCCGGAGCCTCAATGTATCCCCACCCCTTTTGCAACTGAAATAATCCATCTAAAGCCGAGTCATAATAGCTTTTTAGAACGAAGGGTATTTTTCTTTCATCAAGCGTTTTCTGCAATAGCAGTGCGTCCACTTCATTTTCAATCGTTAATATTTTCTTAAAAGGGCCCATAGTTAATCCTATTGAATAAAACTTGTTGTATACCGCCTGGCTGCCTGTGGTGAGGGAAGATTTGTCAACAAGAAAATCTTAAGAAAAGAAATTTACGCCCCGACTTCCTTTACAACACTTTTTAAAAAGGCAAGGCCCTTTACCGCCAGCTCTTCCCCGGAATCCGCCAGCTTGCGCCATATCGAGCAGAGACGGTTGATCTCCTCGAAGCTCGGGTCGAACGATTCGATGACCACCGGACCGTCGTATCCGATCTTTTTCAGGGCCGTGAAAAATTCATTCCATGGGACCAGTCCGGAACCGGGAATTCCCCGCTGACTTTCACATGCATGAATATAGCCTAGATATTCCTTGCCGCATGTCTCAACTGCCCTGGTAAAATTGTCCTCTTCACGGATCATGTGGAAAGTATCGAGATGAACCTTGACATTGCCGGTTCCAACATCCTTACAGTATTGGACCGCATCTGTTGCGATGTTCAGGAAGTGTGTCTCAAAGCGGTTGACCGCCTCAACGGCGATGATTAAATCATCCTTGTTCTTTGCATACTCTGCAACTTCGCGCAGAGAAGTGACGGACCACTCCCACTCCTGCTCCGTTCGCGGTTTGCCGGAGCGGTATCCCCAGGCTGCGTAAGATAAGCCGGCTGTGATTTTAGATCCGAGAGCGATGTTAAGATCGATCAGTTTTTTTAAACGCCCCACTCCCTTTGCCCTTATTTCGGGATCAGGAGAAATGGTATTGGCGTCTTCCGACAATCCATATGTGGTGACTACCTCGATATCTGTCTTTTCCACTTCTTTTTTAACAAGTTCCATGGGGAACGATTCGATATTTGCAATAAATATGTCGATCGTCTCGAAACCCAGTTCCTTCGCCTTTGAGATTATCCAGAGGTCCTTTTCGGTAAAATTTTCAGTCCAAATAAATGAATCCACGCCTAAACGGAACATACGCTGCCTCCTTGTTAGATTAATGATAATTTTATTATACTGTGGGTAAGGGTTTTTGTTCAAGGAAAATAACGGCCTAAGAATGAATAAACATGAAATATATGTTGTAAAAAATGTGAAAATGATATACATAATAATGGAGATGGATAATAATCATGGGTGGTAACATACAAGGATATTAGGTAACTATGGCAGGGCATGTGCCTGCAGATGCCGTTGACAATGGAGCTTCATTGTTTAATATATATAAAATTATCAGATACCAGTTAGAATGAGAGAGGTAAATTAATGAAAGATACTGTTCTTACGGTAAATAATGTCATTGATCGTTTTAGACTTGATGGCCGAGTTGCACTGGTTACAGGCGCGGCTCAAGGAATAGGCCGGGCTTTTGCTCATGGACTGTCTGACGCAGGTGCAAAAGTCGCTATAGTGGATTTAAATATGGAAAAAGCGGAGACAGTAGCGCAGGAAATCCTCGATAAGGGGGGAGATGCGATCGTAGTTAAAGCTGATGTGACAGATGAAGCTGCTGTTGAGAGAAGCATTAAAGCAATAATTGATACATGGGGACAATTGACGATTGGTGTCAACAATGCAGGTATTAGTATATGGGAAGATGCGGAATCACAAGCTAAGGATGCATGGGATAAAGTTATAACTTTAAATTTATCCGGAGTCTATCTTTGCTGCAAGCATGAAGGAAAGGCAATGATTGATAACAATTATGGAAAAATTATAAATACGGCCTCTATGTCCGCCCATATAGTGAATACCCCTCAGCATCAATCTGCATATAATGCTTCCAAAGCCGGAGTCGTACATCTTACAAAGAGCCTCGCAGCGGAATGGGCTCCAAAAGGCGTACGCGTAAACAGCATCAGCCCCGGCTATACGAGAACTAAACTAGTAGATGACCTTTTAAAAACTCCTGAGGGTATGAAAGTGATGCCGATATGGATGGAGAGAACTCCGGTTGGTAAGATGCTGGACGTTACAGACCTGCAAGGAGCTGTAGTCTTTCTATCCAGCCCCGCTTCAGATCTCATGACAGGGGCTGACATGTTAATTGATGGAGGTTACTGTACCTGGTAGGCGTTATTATTCCTGATAGGTGAGTAGAGTCTCTTCAATTAACAAATTCTCTCATGCTTTAAGTTTCTATGCAAAATTTTTATATTTCCACAGAGTCCCGGAGTGCTATTTTAATTTGCTCTGAACGTATTCATGGGCTCTGTAAGGGTTTTGTACCTTAAGCATTCCCCCGTCTATTCCAATTATCGCGCCCGTTATATAGCCCGCTTCCTCTGAAGCCAGGAATTTAACGAGCGCTGCAACTTCTTTCCCCTCTCCAAAACGGTTCAGCGGTATTTGTTTAACCTGTACATGTCCGCGCTCCTTAATCATGTCAGCGGTTAAATCGGTAAAAATAATTCCCGGTGCGTATGCGTTTACCGTTATTGCATAAGGCGCAAGCTCTGCTGCGCAAATCTTTGTCAACATATTTACGGCCGCTTTACTCACCCCGTATGCTGAAAGGCCAACGTCTGCTAAGTCACTGGAAATTGAAGAAGCGTTCAAAATTCTGCCAAATTTGTTTTTTTTCATAACTTTTATGCAGGCCTTAATCATAAGGAATTGGCTCTTAAAGTTCACACTAAACATGTTGTCCAGAAACGTTTCTTCCATGTCTTCTACAAAAGCAAAATCAAATATTCCTGCATTATTCACAAGAATATCGATACGTCCAAAACTTGACCCGACATAGTCAACTACGGCATCAACCCCTGCCTGTTTACTGATGTCTGCCTTAAGGATGTCAGATTCCAAAGATATCTCTTTAAGTTGTTTTTGAAATTTCAGGGCACGTTCATCATTGGATCTATAAACCGATAAGACTATATCCCCGCTTTGCGCCAACACGAGGCTTATGTCCGCTCCTATGCCCCTTGTTCCACCAGTCACAATCGCTACCCGTTTATCAGACATTGGTGTCCGCCTCCTTTATAATAAAATTGATTTCAATGATCCACCAATAGCATAACTAAATACAAAATACAACTGAAAAATGTTGACAGCAATAACCTTATTAAGGTATCATGTATGCAATTTATACGCTCATGTTTTAGAAACAAAGATTTCTGATAGGAATTCAAAGAAACAGGAAATCATACTGAATACGGCGCTTATGGCAGCAATTTATTTTTCAACCGTACGATACTCGGGAGGGTACATTGAGTTCATCAGGTGAATCAAATAAAAAAATTAAAGCACTGTTCGAAAAACCCGAAATAAACGTATTGATTGCGCTGTTGGTTTTATGTATCGGGTTGTCATTCGCGAGTCCATACTTTCTGACAGCTAAAAACATAGTAAATGTGTTGAGACAGTTTTCATTGATTGCAATCCTGGCAGTTGGTCAAGCGTTGATCATTGTCACGGGAGGCATTGACCTTTCAGTTGGTTCTGTAGTTGGTTTTACAGCATGCTTTGGCGCAGCGGTTGCAAGGTGGGGCGCGCCTCCTGGAATTACCCTGCTTTCAATTTTGGCGATGGGAGCTATGGTAGGGCTGGCAAACGGCATGCTTGTAACCAAAATTGGTATCGCGCCGTTTATTGCAACCCTGGGCATGATGAGCATCGCAAGAGGGTTTTCGCTGCTCATCACAATGGGGGTGCCGATTCACGTCGACCCGACCTGGATCTCAGTATTCGGCGGAGGATATGTGGGAATCTTCCCGGTTTCGGTAATAACTATGTTGGTAATTGTGGGGGCCGGTTTTATTTTAGCAAATAATACCACACTGGGAAGAAACGTTTCTGCTGTGGGTAACAGCGAACAGGCGGCAAAATTTTCCGGTATCCGCGTTGATCGAGTTAAAATAATGGTTTTCACCATAACCGGCGTATTGGCAAGTATATGCGGGCTTATCCTTATTGGTCAGCTTGAAGGCGCGGATGCGTTTTACGGCAACGGGTATGAGCTGGACGTGATAGCGGCA
>JAUVPO010000260.1 GCA_030598625.1 Deferribacteres bacterium
TACAGAAAGGAATCCGTAGAAGCGCCTATGCAGGAGACTGTTGCAGCGGCGGTCCTCAGATATTCAATGTGGGACGGCTCTGTTCCGCTTTATGATCCGATGTGCGGTTCCGGTACATTACTTTGTGAGGCGCTGATGCATTACTGCAGAATTCCTTCCGGTATTTTGCGTGAACATTTCGGATTTGCATTTTTACCGGACTACGATAATGCTTTATGGATAAAAGCAAAAAAACGCTTTGACCGGCAAATCAGGGAACTGCCGGAAGGGCTTGTAGCCGGAAGCGATTTATTGCCGGAAGCTGTCAAAATATCAAAGACAAATATACAGAATTTGCCGTATGGAGACAAAGTAAAGCTTGAACCGCTTGATTTCAGAAAAATCGAGCGCCTGGACAACCGGGTCATTATTACAAATCCACCTTACGGCATTCGTATGGGAAGCAAAAAGAAACTTGACCTCCTTTATAAATCGCTTGGAGATTTTTTAAAGCAGAGATGTAAAGGCTCCATCGCCTATATTTATTTCGGTGAACGGGAATTTATCAAAAAAATAGGGCTGAAACCGACATGGAAAAAGCCGCTGAAAACCGGCGGCCTTGATGGACGGCTGGTGAAGTATGAGATGTTTTAGAGGATCCGAGTAACAGGAAATGCTGAATCAATCTGATAATTTAAAAACTGAACAAACACCTAAGCGCCTCTCTTTTTTACACAAATTCCTTACGCTATGGATATTTCTGGCGATGGCTGCCGGGGTCGGAACCGGATATTTCTTTCCCGATGTTGAGTCCCTCATAAATTCTTTTCAGTCCGGAACAACAAACATTCCAATTGCTATAGGTCTGATACTGATGATGTATCCGCCTCTTGCCAAGGTACGTTACGAAGAGCTTGGTGAAGTATTCAGGAACAAAAAAGTGCTCGGACTCTCACTGATTCAAAACTGGATTATAGGGCCTGTCCTGATGTTTCTCCTGGCCATAGTGTTTCTTCACAACTATCCGGATTACATGGTCGGCCTTATCATGATCGGCATGGCACGATGCATTGCAATGGTAATTGTCTGGAATGAGCTGGCATGCGGTGACACGGAATACGCTGCCGGACTGGTTGCTTTCAATTCTATATTTCAGGTCCTTTTTTACTCTGTGTATGCCTATGTATTTATAACTGTATTGCCTGCCTGGTTAGGATTAAAGGGGGCCATAGTCGAAGTTACGATGGGACAGATTGCGAAAAGCGTCTTTGTCTACCTGGGCATACCCTTTCTTGCAGGGATAATCACACGCTTCAGCCTTATCAAAATCAAAGACCGTACATGGTATGAGGAGAAATTCATACCCCGGATAAGCCCGATTACTTTAATAGCGCTGCTTTTTACCATCGTCGTCATGTTTTCTCTGAAGGGCAATGTTATAGTAAAACTTCCACTCGATGTAATAAGAATTGCCGTGCCGCTGCTGATTTATTTTGTTGTAATGTTTCTTGTTTCATTTTATATGTCAAAAAAGCTGGGCACAGACTATCCGAAGTCAGCGTCCCTTTCATTCACCGCTGCCAGCAATAACTTTGAACTTGCCATTGCTGTTGCAATAGCAGTTTTCGGCATCAACTCAGGGGCAGCATTTACCGCCGTCATCGGCCCTCTTGTAGAAGTCCCGGTGTTGATAGGACTGGTTAATGTTGCATTATATTTTCAAAGGAAATATTATCCCCCTCAAACCTGTCGTGTATCAGGAGTGGATCCGCTATGAAAAAAGTACTGTTTGTCTGTATAGAAAACGTTAATATCAAATTCCCGGACCCTTTTTTATTTTATGGATTATAAAAGCAAAACACAGAAGAAAAAAGAGGCCGTGTCCTTACAGAAGCTTGGAGAGAAACTCGTAGATCTTAAGGCTGAGCAGATCAAAGAAATCAATTTGCCGGAAGAATTGTGTGATGCCGTCATCTTTGCAAAAACAGTCAAATCGCGTGGCGCGCTTAAAAGGCAGATGCAGTATATCGGAACGCTCATGCGCAAACATGATCCCGCGCCTGTTCAGGAAGCCCTTGATCATATAGAAGAGGGAAACTATAAAAAGGCCCTGGCATTCAAAGAGGTTGAAACATGGCGGGATGAACTTATTGCCGGAAACAAACCGCTTATGGAGGAGATATTGGGAAAATGTTCTGATGCAGACCGTCGGCAGTTAGGCCGGCTTGTCAGGAACGCCGTAAAAGAAAGGGACAACAACAGGCATCCAAGGGCGTCCAGGGCGCTATTTCATTATCTGACAAAAATAAGAGACATTCAGGATTGAAAATACTAAAATCAAAGACACCTGGATATGTATTTTTTATTATCAAGCTGCTTTCCTGCATTTATATGGTTGAATTAATATCTCCGCAGGGATGCCAAGACCTTGGTGAAGCTTTCGTATCATATCAACCGACAGGAGACGTTTTCGATTTAATATTTCAGATACACGGGCCCGGCTGCCAATGTATGGTTCTAAATCTTTTCGAGTTAAACCGCGACTTTCCATATGATAAATAATTGCTTCTACAGGGTTTGATAAAGGAATGTTATAATGTTTTTCTTCATAAGCATCAACAAGTATAGTCAATACTTCCAAGCGATCGGACTGTGGGGTGTTAGACCTGGCGTCTAAAAGCTTTTCTATTTCCTTAAGGGCTGCCTGATAATCTGATTTTGTTTTGATTGGCTTAATATTCATGTTTAATCCCTCCAATTAAATTGTGGCAACATCAATCTTGTCATATTCTCGATGTGTCCCTACAAATCGAATGTAAACAATTGAATGTTCATACTGAATAACTACCACTAATCGGTATTTATTCCCCTTGATATTGAATACAA
>JAUVPO010000078.1 GCA_030598625.1 Deferribacteres bacterium
GCCGAGGCTCAATGTATTTAAAAGCCATAAACATATATATGCCCAGGTAATAGATGATAATTCAGGGAAAACGCTTGTTTCCGCGTCAAGCATGGATAAGGAGCTTAAAGGGAAAGTTAGCGCAGGAAGCAATATTGCCGCTGCCGCAATTGTCGGTTCATTAGTTGCAAAGCGGGCGGCGGGCAAGGGCATTAAAAAGGTTGTCTTTGATAGAGGGGGTTACCTGTATCACGGAAGGATTAAGGCGTTGGCTGATGCAGTTCGTAAAGAATCGCTTGAATTATAGCTGTCGGCTATCAGCTTTTATACGTTGGACCTATGCTGACTGCCAATCGCTAATTGCTTATTTATAAAGGAGGAATGGTGGGTAAAATTGACCCGGAGAGTCTTGGAATATTAAAGGATAAGGTTATTCATATAAATAGGGTTGCTAAAGTCGTTAAGGGCGGCAGGCGTTTTTCTTTCAGCGCTCTTGTTGTTTTAGGTGATGAAAATGGTCATGTTGGGTTCGGGAAAGGAAAGGCAAAGGAGGTCCCCGAGGCAATCAGGAAGGCCATTGAACAGGCAAAGAGGGCATTGGTGAAAGTTCCAATAAAGGACGGAACAATTCCGCATCAGATCAACGGAATATATGGAGCGGGAAAGATTGTCATACTGCCTGCTAAACCCGGCACCGGTCTTATAGCGGGCGGTCCTGTCAGGGCTGTTATGGAGGTGGTAGGGATACGGAATATTGTTGCCAAGTCAATAGGCAGTAAAAATCCCTTTAACACGATCAGGGCCACGATTAACGGGCTTGTGAAATTGAAGGACGCGAAGAGTGTGGAAAGAAGGACGGGAAAGAGCGAAGAGCGGCAACGGGGGGCGCCTAATGAATCACCTTAAGATTACTTTAAAACGGAGCTTGATCGGCAGGTCCGAAAAACTGAGAAGAATCGTAAGAGCTCTCGGTTTGAAGAAAATTAACCAAAGTGTCACCCATAAGGATACACCTTCTATAAGGGGAATGATTCACAAAACTGTTCATCTGATTGAAGTCAGCGAGTCGGGGAGGGGAAAATGAAATTATCAGAGCTTGCACCGGCAGCAGGGAGCAGGAAAAAGAGGAAAAGGGTCGGCAGAGGCCCGGGCTCCGGTCATGGCAAGACATCGTGCAGGGGGCACAAGGGGCAGAACTCAAGAAGCGGGGGCGGCACTAAAGCTGGTTTTGAGGGCGGACAAATGCCTTTACAGCGCCGGCTCCCCAAGAGGGGCTTTACAAATATTTTTCAAAAAAAATATTCGATTGTCAACCTTGGTGTCCTGGATAAACTTTCAGAGTCCGTAATTACTCCGGATTTTCTGTTAAGCGAAAAGATAGTGAAAAAGAGGCGGGACGGAATTAAGATCCTTGGTAATGGAGAGATAACCAGACCGATCACAGTAAAAGCCCATGCCTTCAGCGTCTCTGCGAAAGAAAAAATAACCAGGGCGCAGGGAAGCGTAGAAGTAATATAAGATTAAAATTAATAGATCAAAAACAAGAGTTATTGGAAAAATTTTAAATAAAACACTCCATATATTTATCATTTTGATTTTTATCTTCTATCGTGAGTATTGTCAATAGCTTTCAAAACATATTTAGGATAGCCGAGCTGAAGAGCAGGATACTCTTTACCCTTGCCCTGTTAGCTGTTTACAGGATAGGCGCCCACATCCCGACCCCCGGAATCAATGGAGAAGAATTAAGCAAATTTCTAATGGAGAGGGGCGGCGCGCTTATGGGGTTCTTCGACATGTTCTCCGGAGGCGCGTTATCGAGGGCGACTATATTTGCGTTGGGAATAATGCCTTATATAAGCGCTTCAATTATCCTGCAGCTCCTTACCGTTGTTATACCGGCGCTCGGCAAACTTGCAAAAGAGGGTGAATCAGGAAGGAAAAAGATCACCCAGTATACGCGTTATGGAACGGTAGTGATTAGCATTGTCCAGTCTATAGGGATAGCGGTTGGAATTGAAAGCATGAACCAGGGCGCCTTTATCCAGAATCCGGGTTGGTCATTCAGACTTTTGACAATGATTACCATGACATCCGGGACCGCCTTTCTAATGTGGCTTGGAGAACAGATAACGGAACGGGGGATCGGTAACGGTATTTCTCTTATTATCTTTGCGGGTATAGTGGCAAGATTCCCTAATGCGGTCATCGGTTCGGTATCTCTCGTAAGGGCCGGTGAATTGCACTTAATATTAATGCTGCTTGTAGTTGTGATGATGATAGCCGTTATTGCTATCATTGTTTATGTGGAGAGGGGTCAAAGGAAGATCCCTGTTCAATATGCCAAACGGGTGGTAGGCAGAAAGGTATATGGAGGTCAAAGCACACACCTCCCGCTTAAGGTAAACACAGCGGGTGTCATACCTCCGATTTTTGCTTCATCGATTATAATGTTTCCAGCGACAATAGCGGGATTCATACCGATCCCGTGGGTCCAATCGATGTCAAGACAGCTTGCTCCGGGCACGGTATTTTATACGCTGGTTTATGTCAGCATGATTTTTTTCTTTTGTTATTTCTACACATCAATAATCTTTAACCCTGTGGATATGGCGGATAACCTGAAAAAATACGGCGGATTTATTCCAGGGGTGAGACCGGGACAGAAGACGTCTGATTATATATATCGCGTTCTTACGAGAATTACTTTCGGAGGCGCGGTTTATCTTTCGGCTGTTTGTATATTGCCCGATATCCTTAGAGGCTACTTTAATGTGCCCTTTTATTTCGGCGGCACATCCATTCTTATAGTTGTGGGTGTCGCTCTCGATACTATTTCACAGATGGAGTCTCATCTCGTAACACGTTCCTATGAAGGATTTTTGAAAAAAGGCAGGGTCCGGGGCAGGAAAGGCTGAGACTTCCGTTAACCAAGTTTTCTTTTGACATTTGGATATTGGAATTTGGATTTAATAATTGATAGTTCTCAAGTCAGACGATGAAATAAAAAAAATGGCGGAATCATGCCGGATAGTAGCGGAAGTGCTGGAAGGAATAAAGGGAAATGTGTCACCGGGTATAGCGACTAAGGAAATTGACGCATATGCTGAATCTTTTATACTCTCAAAAGGAGCTAAACCGGCTTTTAAAGGATATAGAGGTTATCCCGCCAGTGTTTGCGCTTCCATAAATGAGCAGGTTGTCCATGGAATACCGTCTTTAACGAAGTTAAGGGAAGGGGATATTATCAGTCTCGATATTGGAGTATATTATAAGGGATTTTATGGAGACGCTGCCGTAACATTGCCTATAGGCAAAATAAGTGAGCGGGCGGAAAAACTGCTGACGGTCACGAAAAAGGCGTTGCAGGCCGGTATAGAAAACGCGGTCATTGGTAAAAGACTCTCTGATATATCGTCAGCTATACAAACCAGATCGGAGTCGGAGGGTTTTTCGGTAGTCAGGAATTTTGTAGGTCACGGCATAGGCAGAGAACTTCACGAGGAGCCGCAAATACCGAATTTCGGCAGACCCGGAGAAGGGCCGGAATTAATGGAAGGGATGACATTAGCCATTGAGCCGATGGTCAATGCCGGCGGCTGGGAAGTTATTATATTAAAAGACGGATGGACTGCCGTAACAAAAGACAGGAGTTTATCAGCCCATTTTGAACATACGGTGGCAATTACAAAAGATGGGCAGAATGTCTTGACTAAATTATGAGAAATAAGTATAATTATTAGTTCTATAATGTCTAAAGAAGAGGCCATAGAAGTTCAGGGGACGATTCGTGAGAATTTGCCTAACGCGATGTTCAGGGTCGAACTTGAAAACGGACAAATAATATTGGCTTATGTTTCCGGAAAAATGCGAATGCATTTTATCAAGATACTGCCTGGAGACAAGGTGACTGTTGAGCTTTCGCCCTATGACCTCACAAAAGGCAGGATAACGTACAGATTCAAGTAAGCGGTTAAAAAGCCGGAATGAGGCAGATATGAAAGTAAGATCATCAGTAAAACCGATTTGTGCAAAGTGCAAGGTAATAAAAAGAGAAGGTGTTGTCAGGGTCATATGCAGTAACCCGAAGCATAAACAAAGGCAGGGATAATTTAGAATGAACAGGGAAAAGGGGAGTTAAGGTGAGAATAGCAGGAGTAGACTTACCAAGAAATGAACGGATGGAAGTAAGTTTGACAAGGATATTCGGTATTGGAAGGACCATTTCCCGCAGGATCCTGCAGGAAACCGGTATAAATATGAACAAGAAAACCAGAGATCTCACTGATGAAGAAGGGGTAAAACTCAGGACTGCCATAGACAGGGACTGCAAAGTCGAGGGCGACTTAAGGCGGGAAATTACCATGAATATAAAGAGGCTTCAGGATATCGGCAGTTACAGAGGACTCCGGCACAGGAACAAACTGCCTGTGCGCGGTCAGAGGACCAGCACGAATGCGCGCACCCGTAAGGGCGCCAAGAAGGCCATCGGTGGCATGAGGAAGAAGGGGCGTTAATGGCACAGAAGAAGAGAAAGGGCGGCAAAAAAGAAAAGAAGGTAGTACATTCAGGAACGGCATACATTCAGGCCACATTCAACAATACTATAATTACTATTACCGACCAGAACGGAAATGTTATCACATGGTCATCAGCAGGAGCTCAAGGATTCAAGGGTTCAAGAAAGAGCACCCCGTATGCCGCTCAAATAGCTGCTGATACGGCTGCCAAAAAGGCGATGGGTTTCGGGATGAGACAGATAGATGTGTATGTAAAGGGTCCGGGTTCCGGCAGGGAGTCAGCTATCAGGGCACTTCAGGCTGCGGGTCTTGAAATAAGTCTTATTAAGGACGTAACTCCTGTTCCTCATAACGGCACCAAACCACCGAAAAGGAGAAGAGTATAGTGGCAAGATACAGGGATGCGCTGTGCAGATTGTGCAGGAGAGAAAGTGAGAAACTGTTTCTGAAAGGTGACAGATGTTATACGGATAAATGCGCGGTTGAGAGAAGGAAGTACGCGCCCGGGCAGCATGGCCAGAGGAGAAGGAAACTGTCTGATTATGCTTTGCAGCTCAGGGAAAAACAAAAGGCAAAAGAAACGTATGGCGTACTTGAAAGTCAGTTTAAGAGATATTTTTATCTGGCGGATAAAAAGAAGGGTGTTACGGGAAGCAACCTTTTACAATTATTGGAACTCAGACTTGATAATGTAATTTATCGCCTTGGATTTGCCGCAAATCGAAGGCAGGCAAGGCAACTTGTGTTGCATGGCCATTTTGCCGTGAACGACAGACGGGTAAACATACCCTCATATCTGGTCCGTTCCGGTGATATTGTGAGTCTTAAAGAATCGAGCAGAAAACTTACTGTTATAGAAGAAAATATTTCCAAAATGGAACACAGGGGTTTGCCCTCATGGGTGGAAGTGGATATAAAGAATTTCAAAGGCAAGGTGCTTCATCCCCCGGCAAGGGACCAGATTGAACTACCCGTCCAGGAACAGTTGATAGTTGAATTGTATTCGAAATAAATTATTAATTAAATAATTGATCGTAATAAAGGATCAGGTCTTGACATTTTCTTGAAGTGAATATTGCTACCTGAAGCAGTTTGTTTGGCAATTTATGTGAAATGTAAAGGCGGGACCTGGTCCCAATGAGGAGGCTTAATGGATCTGAGAAAAAAAGGCTTTCAATTACCGGAAACTATTAGTTTTGATTCGGAAAGCCTTACGGACACTTATGGCAAACTTACGGCCGAGGCCTTCGAAAGAGGCTTTGGAACAACTATAGGGAATTCGCTGAGAAGAGTTCTGCTGTCATCCATAGAAGGCGCTGCCGTCACCTCTGTGAGAATCCCCGGCATACTTCATGAATTTTCCACACTGCCCGGAGTCAAAGAGGATATAGTGGACATTGTTCTTAATGTGAAACAGCTTAGATTTAAGTTGTTTTCCGACAAATCACAAGAGGTTTCAATCAATATTAAAGGTCCTGCTGAAGTTAAGGGTAAGGACATCACGGGAGGGCAGATCGAGGTGCTTAATCATGACCAGCATGTTGCAACCCTTGATAAGAATGTTGATTTTAAAATGGAGCTGACGGTAGATAAGGGCAAAGGATACGTTACAGCGGAAATGAATAAAGACGAGGACCAGCCGGTAGATACTATCGCGGTAGATTCAATTTTTACTCCCGTCAGGAAAGTAAATTTCTGGGTGGAGGCAGCGAGAGTCGGCCGTTCCACCGATTACGACAAACTTATAATGGAGATATGGACTGACGGCAGTATCACACCTAAAAAGGCCGTAGCAGAGGCAGCCGCAGTACTCAGGGAACATCTGACGCCGTTTTCCCTTAATGGAGAGCAGGTTGTGAAAGAGGAAAGATTTCCAGCGCCTGTTTATGAGACTGAAGAAAACCCCGGCATTGCCAACGATTTTTTTTATGAAGAACCGACTGTTTTGAATGAAAACCTTTTGAAAAATGTGGAAGAGCTTGAGCTTTCGGTCCGCTCATATAATTGCCTGAGAAACGCAAATATAAGGTCCCTTGCCGAGCTTGTACAAAAGACCGAACAGGAAATGTTGAGGACCAAGAATTTCGGAAGGAAGTCTTTAAATGAGATAAAGGAAATCATTCAGGCAATGGGATTGCATTTTAATATGAGAGTCGATTCCGATGATTTGGAGAAATTAGCGGAAAAGAAGAGGACTGAAAGTGCGACATAGGGTAGCCGGGAGGAGATTCGGCAGGGATACCAATCAAAGGAAGGCCTTGCTGCGGGGACTTGTAATATCATTATTTGAACATCTCAAAATAGAGACTACGGCGGCAAAGGCCAAGGAAGCAAAAAAAGTAGCGGAGCGTTTGATAACCCTCGGCAGAAAAGGGGACCTGCAATCAAGGAGACTGGCGCTTTCCCGTATACCTAATAATAATGTAGTCTCCAGGCTGTTCAATGAAATAGCTCCGAAAATCAGCAGGAGCGGCGGTTATCTCCGCGTTCTGAAAACACGATTTCGTGCCGGTGACAACGCCGACATGGCAATACTTGAGTTTGTGGATTATGATTTATTGAGAGAAGAGAAGAAGGAAAAGGGAAAAGAGGAGAAGAAAGAAAAGAAAGAGAAGTAACACTCTCTAAAATTATTATATAAATTTTAAAAGGCGACCCGAAACTTCGGGTCGCCTTTATTGGTTTTATAAGAAGAGGCCGGTTTTAAATCTAAATAATCAGCATTTAATGTTTCAGAATGAATAGGCCGTTGATTTATATTTTGCCTTTGCTTTCTTTCCTGTCGGGAAATCCTTGGCACAATCCATGATGAGTTTCATTGTTTCATGCGGAACATTTTCAGGATCGATATCAGAGTGTTTAAATGAAATATGTCTTAAAAGTGATTCCTGGTCACTGAATATGTCCGAGCAAAAAGAACAGCAGAACAATTCATTTTTTACTTTACCGACAACATATTTTTGAATCAGCTTTTTATCGTTGGAAATCTGGAATGAAATCCTTGCTGTCGGATCTATCGAACTGGCATGTTTCTGAATATGATCGATTATGCTGGATGTTGGTGATGGACAGTTATCGTCAACGGCAAAATAGCAATGCGGGCAAATATAAATCGTTTCCGAATCTTCATTGACTTCGTGGTTTACAGCACTTACTGTCTTGCTTTTCAGTCTGTCCGGATGGTCTTTTTTAATATGGTTTTTTAAGGCAGGGGTCTCGGTAAAATATTCGCTGCAAAAAGGACAGAACAGTAATTTTTTAAGAACTGCTGCCACAGTCTCATCGATATTCTTAACGCAGTGTACAGTCTCAAGTATTTTTTTGAATGTCTCTATATTGTCTTGCATATACAACGTTATAGTATAGCATTAATCTGAAAAAAATATTCAGGTAGTTTTTTAAGTAATCTGTCAAGTTTGAAAACTTACATTATTAATAACCGGACAGTAGTGACCGGTTATATTGAATTCCAACAATTATCTCC